>DASRUW010000062.1:0-3429 GCA_035655255.1 Telluria sp.
ATCGTGTACTCGGTCTTGCTGCCTTCGAGGTAGTGGCGCGTCGCCTGGATGCCGAAGGCCTTGCGCACGGCGGCCATCTGCTGCGGCGTGCCGGTGATGCCGACGAAGCCGGGGTCGAACTTGGCCACGTACTCGCGCAGCACCCGGGGCGTGTCGCGCTCCGGGTCCACGGTCACGAACACCACCTGCAGCAGGTCGGCTTTCGGGCCGAGCCGGCGGCGCGCCTCGGCCAGCATGCCGAGCGAGACCGGGCACACGTCGCGGCAGGTGGTGTAGCCGAATTCCAGCACCACCACCTTGCCGCGGTAGTGCGCGAACGAGAACGGCTGGCCGTCCGCGCCCGCCAGCGCGATCTCCGGCGCCGGGCGCGGCGGATTGAACATGCCGGCCTTGAGCCTGGGCTCCGCGGCGGCGGCGCCGAGGGCGGCCAGCATCAGCAAGACGGGCAGCAGGCGCTTCATGCGATCGAAAACTCCACCGGCTGGACGGCCTTGACGAAGCTCTCGTCCACGTACTGCTCGTAGGCGACCGGCTTCTTGATCGTGCCCGCCGCCAGCGACAGGCGCATCAGGTCGTCGAATTCGGCGCGCACCATGCGCAGGTCGCCGTAGGTGACGCGGTCCTGCGGGTTCTCCATCACGAAGCGCAGGATGTTCGGGTCCTGGTTGAAGAAGGTGCGCTGGGCCGCGATGGTGGCGCCCTTCAGGCGATTCGCGTGGGTTTCGTCCAGCCAGTTGCCGGCGGCCTGGATGTAGTTCACCAGCTCCTGCACCATCGGGCGCTGTTCCTGGATCAGGCTCTCCTGCACCGTCAGCACGCAGCAGATGTAGTTGGGCCATTCGTCGCGCGTCATCGACAGCGGGCGCGCATAGCCCTTGCGCTGGGCCGAGGCGCCGAACGGCTCGCCCGTGCAGTAGGCGTCGATGGCGTTGGCGTAGAGCGCGGCCGGCATGTCCGGCGGGGCCATCTCGTAGATCTCGACGTCCTTGGAAGTGAGGCCGACCCGCGCCAGCATCTTGCGCAGGAACAGGAAGTCGACCGCGAAGCGGCTCGGGATGGCGATGCGCTTGCCGCGCAGCTGGGCGAAGCTGCGGTAGGGCGAATCCGTGCGCACCATGATCACCGCGCCGGAGCGGTGGCCGAGCGAGACGATCTTGACCGGGATGCGGCTGTTGGCCAGGTCCATCACCAGCGGCGCCAGCATGTAGGCGGCCTGGATGCGGCCCGCCATCAGCGACTCCTTCACCTCCGGCCAGCCGCTGTATTTACTGTACTTGAATTCAAATCCCCTGCCGCCATAGCGGGTATTGACGGCCGCCTTGGCCGTGCAGGCCACGGGCAGGGTCAGGTTGCAGGTGACGGGCAGGCCGCCCACCACCAGGCGGTTGGGATCGCGGTCGCCCGCGCAGCCCGTCAGTAAAGGCGAAGCGCCGAGGGCGGCGGCCGCGCCGAGGAAGTGGCGGCGGTCGAACGACGGGTGGGCAGGTTGGTCCGGAGCGGGCATGGCAGGAAAGCGCTTGCAGATGCGCGATTGTAGCAAACCTACAGCGCCAAAACTGCCGAATGGAAGATTTTATCGCTTCAGGATCGAGCCCAGCACACCGCGGATGATTTCGCGCCCCACCTGGGAGCCGATGCTGCGCGCGGCGGATTTGACCATCGCCTGCACGGGCGAATCGCGCCGGCCGGAGCCGCCGAACAGGCCGCCCAGCATGTCGGCGAAGCCGCCGCCCTGCCCCGCCGGCGCGGCCGGCGCCGGCGCCGGGGCGGCCGTCTGCGCGGCGCGCCGGCCCAGCACCTCGTGCGCGGATTCGCGGTCCACCGGCTGCTCGTAGACGCCCTTCAGCACGGACTGGCCGATGACGGCGGCGCGTTCGGCCGCGTCGATGGGGCCGATCCGCGAGTGCGGCGGCAGGATCCAGACGCGCTGCACCATGCACGGCGTGCCGCGCTCGTCCAGGAAGGACACCAGGGCCTCGCCCACGCCCAATTCCGTGATCGCCTGGGCGGTGTCGAGCGCCGGGTTGGGGCGGAAGGTCTCGGCGGCCGCCTTGACGGCCTTCTGGTCGCGCGGGGTGTAGGCGCGCAGCGCGTGCTGCACGCGGTTGCCCAGCTGGCCGAGCACCGTGTCCGGGATATCGAGCGGGTTCTGGGTGACGAAGTACACGCCCACGCCCTTGGAGCGGATCAGGCGCACCACCTGCTCGATCTTCTGCAGCAGGGCCTTGGGCGCGTCCGTAAACAGCAGGTGCGCCTCGTCGAAGAAGAACACGAGCTTGGGCCGGTCCAGGTCGCCCACCTCGGGCAGGGCCTCGAACAGCTCGGACAGCATCCACAGCAGGAACACGGAGTACAGGGCCGGGGCGTTGATCAGCTTGTCGGCGGCGAGGATGTTGACCATGCCCTTGCCGCGCCCGTCGGTCTGGAGCAGGTCGTCGATATTGAGCATCGGCTCGCCGAAGAAGCGGTCGCCGCCCTGCTGCTCGATCGCCACCAGGCCGCGCTGGATGGCGCCGATGCTGGCGGCCGAGATGTTGCCGTAGCCGGTGCGGTAGTCGGCCGCGTGCTCGCCCACGTGCTGCAGCATGGCGCGCAGGTCCTTGATATCGAGCAGCAGCAGGCCGTTGTCGTCGGCGATCTTGAAGACCAGCTGCAGCACGCCTTCCTGGGTGTCGTTCAGGTTCAGCATGCGCGCCAGCAGCAGCGGGCCGAGGTCGGAAATGGTCGCGCGCACCGGGTGGCCCTGGGCGCCGAACACGTCCCAGAAGGTGACCGGGCAGGCGTTCCAGGCCGGGGCCGGCTCTTTCAGTTGCGCCAGCCGCTTCTCCATGCGCTCGGACAGCGCCCCCGCCTTGGCCAGGCCGGACAGGTCGCCCTTCACGTCCGCCATGAAGACCGGCACGCCGATGCCGGACAAGGCCTCGGCCAGCACCTGCAAGGTGACGGTCTTGCCGGTGCCGGTGGCGCCGGTGATGCAGCCATGGCGGTTGGCCAGGCCGGCCAGGAGGCCAAGCACTGCGTTGGGTTCGGAAATCTGCTTGGCGACGGGGAGCAAGGTGGACATGGCGTGCGCGTGCTTGAATCGTGAATGGCGCATCATACTATTTCCGCCCATAATGGCGCGTCCATCCCACCGCTAACGAATCTATGCCGGATCGCCGTCCGCCACACCGCTTCGGGCCGCTCGAGCAGCGCCTGTTCCTGATCGTGCTGGGCGCGGTGCTGCCGCTGGTGGTGTTCTCCTACCTGATCCTCACGCACAACGCCGAACGCCAGCGCGGCCACCTGATCGAAGCCGCCCAGAACACCATGCACGCCACCATGGCGGCGGTGGACGCGGAACTGCAGTCCATCGTCTCTTCGCTCGACGTGCTGGGCGCCAGCCCGCGCCTGCAAAGCGGCGACCTGGCCGGCTTCCGCGCCGAGGCC
>DASRUW010000063.1:0-7010 GCA_035655255.1 Telluria sp.
TAGCCGGCGGGGCCGGAACCGAGGATGAGGACGCGGGCGTGTTTTTTGGTGGTCATTTGTGCAATCCGATGAGAAGCTGCCAGTGAAATGGGGCCAATTATGGCCAGATCAAGTGCCGCAAGATTATAAGCGATGGGGCACAAGCGCATGAATCTTAGCCGCGTTGGCTCGGGTATGCCTTAGAATGCTTCAATCGCACTGCAAAAGTAGTAAAAGTATCATTGAGCATGCCAAAACCCAGCCAAGCACAGCCTAACCGATCGTCCACCACCCGGCAGCCCCTGCCCAATCGGCTGGTCCGGCTCATCTCCGAGGCGCGCTGGATCGCGCTGGCCGCCGTCTTCGTCTACTTCGTGATGATCCTGGCGACCTATCACAAGGCCGATCCGGGCTGGTCGCACGACATCGTGGTGCCCAAGGTGGCCAACCTGGGCGGCCGCGCCGGCGCCTGGCTGGCGGACCTGATGTTGTTCATCTTCGGTATTTCCGCCTGGTGGTGGTGCTTCTGCTTCGCGCGCCTGGTGTGGAAGGGCTACAAGCGCCTGACCAACAAGTTCGTCCTGGAGCAGGAGGAAGACCCGGAACACTCCGGCGAAGGCATCGTGCGCTGGATCGGCTTCGCGCTCCTGTTCGTGGGCAGCGTGGGCCTCGAATATTTACGCATGTGGTCCCTGAAGGTGCCGCTCCCGCGCGCGCCCGGCGGGGTGCTGGGCGAGGTGATCGGCCATTCGGCCCACGTGGCCTTCGGCTTCACCGGGGCCACGCTGCTCCTGCTGCTGCTGTTCGGGCTCGGGTTCTCGCTGTTCTTCCACGTCTCGTGGATGGCCGTGGCCGAGAAGATCGGCGAAGGCATCGAGATGGGCATCGAGTGGGTGCGCCTGCGCATGGAAGACCGCGAAGACCGCAAGCACGGCGAAGTGGCCCAGATCAAGCGCGAGGAAGTGGTGGTGCAGGAGCGCGCCAAGCACGTCGAAAAACACCCCGTGGCCGCGCCGCCGGTCAAGATCGAGCAGCCGGTGGTGGAAGTGCCCAAGTCCGAACGGGTACAGAAGGAAAAGCAGGCGACCCTGTTCCAGGACCTGCCGGGCGACTCCAAGCTGCCGCCGCTGTCGCTGCTGGACGAGCCGCCGCCGACGCTGGAGACGGTCTCCAACGAGACGCTGGAATTCACCAGCCGCCTGATCGAGAAGAAGCTGTCCGACTTCGGGGTCGAAGCCAAGGTGGTGGCCGCCTATCCCGGCCCTGTCGTGACCCGCTACGAGATCGAGCCGGCCACGGGCGTCAAGGGTTCGCAGATCGTCAACCTGGCGCGCGACCTGGCCCGGTCCCTGGCCCTGACTTCGATCCGCGTGGTCGAAACCATCCCCGGCAAGAACTACATGGCGCTGGAGCTGCCGAACCCCAAGCGCCAGATCGTGCGCCTGACCGAAATCGTCGGCTCCAAGGTGTACAACGATTCGTCTTCGATGCTGACCGTCGCCCTGGGCAAGGACATCGCCGGCAAGCCGGTGATCGCGGACCTGGCCAAGATGCCGCACCTGCTCGTTGCCGGTACCACGGGCTCGGGCAAGTCGGTGGGTATCAATGCCACCATCCTGTCGCTGCTGTATAAATCCGATCCGGCCGACGTGCGCCTGATCCTGATCGACCCCAAGATGCTGGAAATGTCCGTCTACGAGGGCATTCCGCACCTGCTGGCGCCGGTGGTCACCGACATGCGCCAGGCCGGCCATGCGCTGAACTGGGCGGTCAACGAGATGGAGCGGCGCTACAAGCTGATGTCCAAGCTGGGCGTGCGTAACCTGGCTGGCTACAACAGCAAGATCCTGGAGGCGGCCAAGCGCGAGGAGCACATCCCGAATCCGTTCTCGCTGACGCCGGACGCGCCGGAACCGCTGGAAAAGCTGCCCACCATCGTGATCGTGATCGACGAGCTGGCCGACCTGATGATGGTGGTCGGTAAGAAGGTCGAGGAGCTGATCGCCCGTATCGCGCAGAAGGCGCGCGCGGCCGGCATCCACCTGATCCTGGCGACCCAGCGTCCGTCCGTGGACGTGATCACGGGCCTGATCAAGGCCAACATCCCGACCCGCATCGCGTTCCAGGTCTCGTCCAAGATCGACTCGCGCACCATTCTCGACCAGATGGGTGCGGAAACCCTGCTCGGCATGGGCGACATGCTGTTCATGCCGCCCGGGACCGGCCTGCCGGTGCGCGTCCACGGCGCCTTCGTATCGGACGACGAGGTGCACCGCGTTGTGAAACACTTGCAGGCGCAGGGCGAGCCGAATTACATCGAAGGCATCCTGGAAGGCGGCACGCTGGAAGAGGGCGGCGACGCCGCGGCGGCCGGTGGCGGCGGTGGCGGCACGGAAGGCACCGAGGCCGACCCGATGTACGACCAGGCCGTGGCCGTGGTGCTCAAGAACCGGCGCGCGTCGATCTCGCTGGTGCAGCGCCACCTGCGCATCGGCTACAACCGCGCGGCGCGCCTGCTGGAGCAGATGGAGCAGAGCGGGGTGGTGTCGGCCATGCAGTCGAACGGCAACCGCGACATCCTCGTCCCCGCCGCGAACGCAGAATAGGAACAGGCATGATCAAGAAATCGCTGGCGCTCTTCGCGCTGTCGCTGACCGTGTGCGCGGGTGCGCAGGCGGCGGCGCTGGAACAATTCAAGGCCTTCGTCGCCTCCACCAAGTCCGCGCGCGGCGAGTTCGCGCAAAAGCAGGTCAAGAAGGCGGACGCCAAGGGCAAGGTCTCCCCGCCGTCCTCGGGCAGCTTCGTGTTCGCCCGCCCCGGCAAGTTCGTCTGGACCTACCAGAAGCCCTACGAACAGGTGCTGCAGGCGGACGGCGAACAGCTCTACGTCTACGACAAGGATCTGAACCAGGTCACCATCCGCAAGCTGGGCGATGCGCTCGGTTCATCCCCGGCCGCCATCCTGTTCGGCAGTAACGACCTGGAAAAGAACTTCACCCTGGCCGACGCCGGCCAGCGCGACGGCATGGAATGGCTCAAGGCGACGCCCAAGGCCAAGGACGCATCCTTCGACAGCGTCCTGATCGGCCTGAAGAACGGCGTGCCTGGGGCGATGGAGCTGGTCGATTCGTTCGGCCAGACCTCGGTCATCACCTTCACCAGGTTCGAGAAGAACCCGTCCCTGCCGGCCGGCCAGTTCAGCTTCGTCATGCCCAAGGGAGCGGACGTGTTCCGTCATTGATGGACGACCTGTTCAAGAACGAGCCCGCACCCCCGCTGCCGGAGGCGCTGCGCCCGCGCACCATCGACGAGGTGATCGGCCAGAGCCACCTGCTGGGGCCGGGCAAGCCGCTGAACCTCGTGTTCAAGTCGGGCAAGCCGCATTCGATGATCCTGTGGGGCCCGCCCGGCGTGGGCAAGACCACGCTGGCGCGCCTGACGGCTACCGCCTTCGACTGCGAGTTCATCGCGCTGTCCGCCGTGCTCTCGGGCGTGAAGGATATCCGCGCCTCGATCGAGCAGGCGGAGCACTATCTCTCGTCCGGCAAGCACACCATCCTGTTCATCGACGAGATCCACCGCTTCAACAAGGCGCAGCAGGATGCGCTGCTGCCGTTCGTGGAGTCCGGCCTCGTCACCCTGATCGGCGCGACCACCGAGAACCCTTCGTTCGAAGTCAATTCTGCGCTGCTGTCGCGCGCCCAGGTGTACGTGCTCAAGGCGCTGACGGACGCGGAGCTGCTGCAGCTGCTGCACCGCGCCCAGGAGCGCGCCATGCCGCACCTGAGCTTCGACGACAAGGCCATCGCCACCCTGATCGGGTACGCGGACGGCGACGCGCGCCGCTTCCTGCACCTGCTGGAACAGACCCGCACTTCCGCCGACACGTCTCAGGTGAGCGAGGTGACCGGCGAATTCGTCGAGAGCGCACTGACCCTCAACGCACGCCGCTTCGACAAGGGCGGGGATGCGTTCTACGACCAGATCTCGGCCCTGCACAAGTCCGTGCGCGGCTCGCACCCGGATGCCGCGCTGTACTGGCTGTGCCGCATGCTCGATGGCGGCGCCGATCCGCGCTATCTGGCGCGCCGCATCGTGCGCATGGCCTGGGAAGACATCGGCCTGGCCGACCCCCGCGCCCTGCAGGTGGCCAACGACGCCGCCGCCACCTGGGAGCGCCTGGGTTCGCCGGAGGGCGACCTGGCGCTGGGGCAGGCCGTCATCTACCTCGCCATCGCAGCCAAGAGCAACGCCGGCTACAACGCCTTCAACCGCGCCATGGACTTCGTCCGCCACGACAAGTCGCGCGAGGTGCCGGTCCACCTGCGCAACGCGCCGACCAAGTTGATGAAAGAGCTGGGCTACGGCCACGCCTACCGCTACGCCCACGACGAACCGAACGCCTACGCGGCCGGCGAAACCTATCTGCCGGATGGGATGGCGGAACCGGGCTGGTACCAGCCGGTCCCGCGCGGCATCGAGGCCAAGATCGCCGAGAAGCTGGCCTGGCTGCGCAGCCTGGACGAGGAAGCCCGCAAATAAGCGGTCATCGCCGCGCAAGCGGGGACCCCTGATCGGCGGTATGTGGCAAGCGCCGACGCGCCGAGGCGAATAAAGTTAGCAGTGATATAGCCAAATGAAACGACTGATCTCCGCCGCCATGCTTGCCATCGGCACCGCGGCCGGCGCCGCGCATGCAGGCAGCGCCTGCACCCTGCTGGCCGACGCCGCCACCAGGACCATCCTGATAGAGGAGGGCGACTGCGCCCGCCGCACCACGCCGGCCTCCACCTTCAAGATCGCCATCAGCCTGATGGGATTCGACTCGGGCGTGCTCAAATCCGCGCATGGTCCGGTGATGCGCTTCCAGCCCGGCTACGCGGACTGGCGGCCGGAGTGGAAGGAAGATACCGATCCGGCACGCTGGATGAAGCTGTCCGTGGTCTGGTATTCGCAGCAGGTGACCACGTTGCTGGGGAAGGAACGCTTTCGTCATTATGTGGACGCCTTCAACTACGGCAACCGCGACGTTTCCTCCGGCCTGACCAAAGCCTGGCTGTCCGCGTCGCTTGCGATCTCCCCGCGCGAGCAGCTCGACTTCGTGGAGCGGGTGGTACGGCATGAACTGCCGGTCAACCTGCGCGCCTACTCCCTGACCGAGCAGATCACCGAGCTGGACCCGCTGCCGGGCGGCTGGCGCCTGCATGGGAAGACCGGCACCGGCACCAACGACGGCGAGGCGGTCGGCTGGTTCGTCGGCTGGGTGGAGAAGGATGGGCGCAGCATCGTCTTCGTGCGCCGGGTGCTCGAGAGCGAGGACAAGCCCGGCCCCGCGGGCCTGCGCGCGCGGGACGCCTTCCTGCGCACCTTGCCGGGCATGCTCAACACGCTCCAGGCACGCTAAAAGCAGCTTATTCCGCGCTTTTTGCGGTTCGTCGCACGCCGATGGCGTGGGCGGGATCGGATGGATACAGTACCACCATACCGAATCGATTTCGATTCCCGATCCCTGAAGGAGCCCATCATGAAAATCCGGAAAAACCTCGAAGGCGTGTTCCTGGTGGCCGCCGCAATGACCATCCTCGGCACCTACGCCAGCGCCATGGCCGCCCCGCGCGTTCAGCTCACCTCCGTCGCTGTCCAGGACCTCGGCGTGCCGATGGCAACCGTGGAGATCCACGCCAAGCGCCTGAGCGCCGCCGAAAAGACGGCCGCACGATAAGACCTGCCTCACCCACCGATTGCGACGCGTTCGCGGTGCTCCGACAGCGCCGCGCATGCGTCGATGAATGCAAGGAGGCGGTCGACGTCCGCCTCGTTGCTCGGCAGCCCCAGCGACATGCGCAGCGCGCCGACCGTCGCATCTTGGCCGAGACACTGCTGCAAGCGCGCATGAGTGAAGTTGTCCTGCAAGCGCCGCAGACAGGACGCCACGCCGCGCTGCGCAAAGCCGAACGCCCGTTCCCCCGCTCCCGGATTGCAGAAACATCCCCCGCGTATCGCGACCCGGGCACGCCTGGCGTGCTCCTCGACGAGCGCGTAGGGAACACAGCGGCCGTCGGGCGCCAGCAGATTGAAGGCCACGGTGGCGCCACGCCCGGACAGCTCGCGCGGCCCGTAGAGCTGGATCTTCGGAAAGCCGTCGGCATGGCGCAGGGCGGCCGCGCCTTCGAGAAAGCGCGCAGTCAACATTCGCAGGCGGCGCCTGAGCGCAGGACGCGGTACGCGCGCCAGCAGCGCGAAGCCGCCTTCGACGGCGCCCGCCGCGAGAAAGTTCGGCGTCCCGTCCTCGAAGCCCGCATGGCCAGCGGAACGGCGGTGCAGCCCATGCTCGATCGACACGAAATCGACCGTCCCTCCCGCGAACCAAGGGCGTTCCAAGCGTGCGAGGGCGGAACGTCTCACGATCAGCGCGCCCAGCCCGGTCGGCAGTCCGAAGAGCTTGTAGAAGGCGCAGCACAGGAAGGCGACCGGGTGGGTGCGCAGGCTGATGGCGCCGGCCGGCCCGGCCGCAGCTGCATCGAGCAGGACATCGTAGCCCAGGGCATGGGCCGTGCCGACCAAAGACAGGTCGTGCTGAACACCCGAGAAGTTCGACTGTGCCGGAAAGGCCAGCAGGCCCGGGCCGTGCGTCCGCGCCGCCTGCGCCAGATGCGCTTCGGGTTCTTCCAGGCGCAGCTCGGCGTCGAGGGGGAGTACGAGCGTTGCCGCACCGCTGGCAGCCGCGTATTGCCGCATGCCGACGATGGAGTTGTGATTGTCCGCGCTGATGACCAGTGGTCGGCGCGGCCCGAACGCGTAGCCTTCCGCGACCAGTTTGATTGCGGCGCTGGTGTTGGGCGTCAGGCAGACGTCGTACCGCGCCGGATCGGCATCGAAGAAGGCGAGCAGGTTGGAGCGCACGCCTTGAAGAAGATCGGTGCTGGCCTGGGAAGGCGCGTGCGCCGAGTGAGGGTTGCCAAGCACCGTGGATGCCAGATGGGCGGCATAGGCATCGACCTGGGACTGGCCGTACAGGGCGGTGGCGGCGT
>DASRUW010000064.1:0-5665 GCA_035655255.1 Telluria sp.
CGTCCGCTGCAGGACGCCACCGGCATCAGCAACGAAGACGTGGCCAAGCGCCTGATGGACTTCGGCTTCCACGCTCCGACCATGAGCTTCCCGGTGCCGGGCACGCTCATGATCGAGCCGACCGAGTCCGAGTCCAAGGCGGAGCTGGACCGCTTCATCGAGGCGATGATCGCGATCCATGCCGAGATCGAGAAGGTCAAGCGCGGCGAGTACGACAAGATGGACAACCCGCTCAAGGGCGCGCCGCACACCGCGGACGTGGTCACCGCCGACGACTGGAAGCACACCTACTCGCGTGAAGTGGCCGCCTTCCCGGTGGCGTCGCTGCGCAAGAAGAAGTACTGGCCGCCGGTGGGCCGCGCGGACAACGTCTACGGCGACCGCAACCTGTTCTGCGGCTGCGCGCCGATCGAGGACTACGAGTAATCCAGTCCTGCCACGTCATCCCCGTGCGCGCGGGGATGACCGGGCGCGCCCGGCATGGTATTGTTAAGCCCATGAAGCGCCCGCTCCTTCCCGTCCTGCTGTCCGGCCTCGTTTTTCCCGGCGCCGGCCAGCTGTACCTGAAGCGCGTTCCGCGCGCGCTCCTGTTCATCGTTCCGACCGTGATCGCGGTCGCCATCCTGATGGGCCGTGTGGTCGATACCGCCAACAAGGTAGCCGACCAGATCGTCGCCGGCAAGATCCCGCTCGACGTCACCGCCATCGCCGCCGAAGTCACCCGCCTCGGCACCGTCTCGACCCCTGCCACCAACCTGGCCTGCCTGGTGGTGCTGGTGTGCTGGATCGGCAGCGCAATCGACGCCTGGCGCCTCGGCCGCTCCTGAACGTTGTCGCACCGCCACGCGCGGGCATTTTCCTATACAAACCGGCTTCGACCTGAGAAGATACAGTCGTGCAACAACGCGTGAGATGGCGAACCATGCCCACCCTGCCTGGACCTTCGCTCTGGCTGCGTCCCCGTTCCGTCGCACTGGCCGCGGCCGTGCTGACCTCAGCATCCGCTTTCGCCCAAGGCAGCCCCACGGTCGCCGACCTGACCGCCGTCCCCTTCGAACAGCTGGTCAACATGGAGGTGTACAGCGCCTCGCGCTTCGTCCAGAAGGCGAGCGAGGCGCCCTCCACCGTCACCGTCATCACCGCCGCCGACATCCGCGCCTTCGGCTGGCGTACCCTGGCCGACGTGGCGCGCAGCGTGCGTGGCCTGAACGTCCACGATGACCGCAACTACAGCTACCTGGGCGAGCGCGGCTTCCTGCGTCCCGGCGACTACAACACCCGCTTCCTGCTGCAGATCGACGGCATGCGCGTCAACGACGTGGTGTACGACCAGGCGCCCCTGGGCGGCGAGTTCCCGCTCGAACTGGACCTGATCGAGCGGATCGAGTTCGTGCCCGGTCCCGGCTCCTCGGTGTACGGCTCCTCCGCCTTCTTCGGCGTGATTAACGTGATCACCAAGCGGCCGGCCGACCAGCGCGGCCTGCGCGCCAGCCTGACCGCGGGCGGCGCGGGCCTGGCCAAGGGCAGCGCCGGCGCTGCCTGGAACGACGCGGCCGGCACCTCCTACATGCTCGCCGCCAGCGCCTACCACCGCGGCGGGCGCGACCTGTACTTCCCCGAATTCGACACGCCGGACCAGAACCATGGAGTCGCCCAGGGCCTGGACTGGGAGCGCGGGCACCGGCTCTATTTCAGCGCCGCGCGCGGCGGCTGGCGCGCCAGCCTGCTGCACGCGCAGCGCGACAAAGGCATCCCCACCGCCTCGTTCGAGCAGCCCTTCAACGACGGCCGCACCTTCACCGAGGACGGCCAGTCCTACGCCGACCTGTCCTGGTCCGGCGAACGCGGCCCCGAACAGCTGCTGGTGCGCGCCTTCGCCGGCCGCTACACGTCGTATGGCGATTATGTCTACAGCGACGGCGGCCCGACCATCAACCGGGACGGCAGCCAGGGCCTGTGGTGGGGCGCCGAGGTCAAGGTGGTCAGCGTACGCTTCGCCGCGCACAAGCTGGTGACCGGCATCGAACTGCAGCGCGACTCGCGCCTGGTGCAGCAGAACTACGATGTGCTGCCCTACCAGTCCTACCTGGACGACCGCCGCACCGGCAACCGCGCCGGCGTGTACGTCCAGGACGAATGGGCTCTGACCCCGAACCTGCTCCTCAACGCGGGGCTGCGCCACGACCGCTATAACGGTGTCGCCGGCGTCACCAGCCCGCGTGCAGCGCTGATCCTGCAGCCGCGCCCCGACACCACGCTCAAGGCCATCTTCGGCAGCGCCTACCGCATGCCGAACAGCTACGAGAAGTACTACGAATTCCTGGGCGACGGCGGCCAGCTGTCCAATCCGGCCCTGCAGCGCGAGCGCATCGCCTCGCGCGAGCTGGCCTGGGTCCAGCATTTCGGCGACAACCAGCGCCTGACGGTGAGCGTGTTCCACAACCGTGTCGATGGGCTGATCAACCAGCTGCCCGATCCGGCCACCGGCATGCCCAAGTTCTTCAACGTCGGCAGCGTGGCCGTGCGCGGCGCGGAAGCGGAATACCTGCAGCAGTTCGAGAACGGCGTGAGCCTGCGCGCCAGCGCCAGCCAGTACCACGTGGGCCGCGAAACCGATTTCGTTCCGGTCGAAGGCGGCACCGCAACGACGTCCGACTCCGGCCAGCAGCAGCTCAACGCGCCGGCGCGCCTGGCCAAGCTGAATATGACCAGCAGTATCTGGCGTTCGTGGCGGGCCGGCTTCGAAGCCCAGTACGTCGGCCCGCGCCGGGCCCTGCTCGGCACGGCGGGCGGCTTCACGGTGGCCAACCTCAACCTGGTGGCCAACCTGGCGCCGCGCGTGGAGCTGGCCATTACCGCGTTCAACCTGTTCGACCGCCGCTACGGCGACCCGGGAGCGCGCGAACACCGCCTGGCCACCATCCCGCAGGACGGCCGCGTGCTGCAGGCACGTCTCACCTGGACCTTCTGACCCATGCGACCGCGCGCCGCCCTCGCCTTCCTGCCGCTGGCCTTCGCCGTGGCCATGGGCGCGGGGCCGGCGCGGGCCGAACCGGTGCCCGAGCGCGACCTGAAGGCCGCCTACATCTTCAACTTCGCCGTGTTCACGGACTGGCCGGCCGACGTGCTGCCGCCGGCCGCGCCGATCGTCCTGTGCGTGCGCCAGCGCGCGGCGCTGTATCCGGTGCTGGCTCAGTTGGCGGACAAATCGGTCAACGGCCACCGCATCACGATCCGCACCGCGCCGGCCACGCCGCGCGAATGCCACCTGGTCTACCTGGACCGGGACGACCGTGAACGCTGGGGGCAGCTCAAGCGCGAGCTGGCCGGCAGCGCCGTGCTGACCGTGTCCGACGACCAGGCCATCAGCGGCGACGGCGCGGTGATCGGCATGGCGCTGGAGAACCGCCACATCAGCTTCGACGTCGACCTGAACGCGGCGCGCAGCGCCCGTCTGAACCTCAGTTCCAAGCTGCTGCGCCTGGCCAGGAGCGTGCAATGAACGAGAACGACGTCCCGCGCACCCATCGCGTGCTTGGCAAGAAGCTCGCGCTGACCAATGCGCTCACCGCGGGCGCCGCCCTGATCGTGGCCAGCGTGGCGCTGATCGTGTTCCAGTTCATCTCCCTGCGCGGCGCGCTGGTGGACGACCTGCGCATGCAGGCCCAGATCATCGGCAACAACAGCGCGGCCGCCCTGATGTTCAAGGACGCCAAGGCGGGCGAGGAGACCCTCGGCGCGCTCGCGTTCTCGCGCAGCGTCACCGGCGCGGCCGTGTTCGACGCGCGCGGCGCGGCCCTGGCCTACTATCGACCGCCCGGCAACGAGCTGGTCCCGGCGCCGTCCGACCGGCTGGTGGCGCGGGGCTTCACCTACACCATGGACACGCTGGACGTGCTCGAGCCGGTGCGGGTCAACAACCAGCGCATCGGCTTCGTGATGATCCGCGCCAGCCTGGACGGCCTGTACGCGCGCCTGCTCACCTATGTCGGCCTGACCCTGGCGGTGGGCATGTGCTCGCTGGGCCTGGCCTGGCTGCTGGTGTCGTCGATGCGGCGCGCGATCCGGCGCGCCGAAGCGCACCTGCACTTCCTGGCCCATGTGGATCCGGTGACCAACCTGCCGAACCGGCACGAATTCAACGAGCGTCTGGAATTCGCGATGGCGCGGGCGCGCCGCCGCAACACCACCGTCGGCCTGCTCCTGCTGGACCTGGACAACTTCAAGGTGGTCAACGACACCCTCGGCCACGACAGCGGCGACGTGCTGCTCAAGCTGGTGGCCGCGCGCCTGACCGGCACCCTGCGCAGCACCGACGTCGTGTGCCGCATCGGCGGCGACGAGTTCGTGGTGATCGTGGAGCCGACCGACGAAGCGCGCGAGGTGGAGGCCGTGGCCTCCAAGATCCTGGCGGCGCTGGCCGGCCCGTTCGAAGTCGAAGCGCACCAGCTGTACATGAGCGCCAGCGTGGGCGTGAGCCAGTACCCGCGCGACGCGGTCGACGCGCGCACCCTGATCCGCAGCGCCGACACGGCCATGTACCACGCCAAGAACGCCGGCAAGAACGCCTACGAGATCTTCCACACCGAGATGGACCAGCGCGCGCAAAAGCGCCTCAAGCTGGAGGCGAACCTGCGCCGGGCGCTGGCGCGCGGCGAGCTGCAGCTGTACTACCAGCCCCAGATCGACACCCGCAGCGGCAAGGTGATCGGGCTCGAGGCGCTGGCGCGCTGGACCTGCCCGGAACTGGGCGCGGTGAGCCCGGGCGAATTCATTCCGGTGGCCGAGGAGTCGGGCATCATCGTGCCGCTCGGACGCTGGGTGCTGGAGACGGCCTGCCGCCAGGCCGCGGCCTGGAAGGCGGACGGCCTGCTCGAATCGATCGAACACGTGGCGGTGAACCTGTCGGCGCGCCAGACCAAGGACGCCAAGCTGATGGACGACATCAACCGCATCCTGAGCGAGACCGGGCTGCCGGCGCGGCTGCTGGAGCTGGAGATCACCGAGGGCGTCCTGATGGAGAACGTGCACGCCAACATCGCCCTCCTGAACCGCATCCAGGCGGCCGGCATCCACCTGTCGATCGACGATTTCGGGACCGGCTATTCGTCGATGTCCTACCTGAAGCGCTTCCCGATCGACCAGTTGAAGATCGACCGCAGCTTCGTGCGCGACGTGCCGGGCGACGGCTCCGCGATCGCCACCGCGGTGATCGCGATGGCGCACAGCCTGGACTTGCGGGTGGTGGCCGAAGGGGTGGAGACGCCCGCCCAGGCGCAATTCCTGCGCACGGCGGGCTGCGACATCATGCAGGGCTTCTATTTCGCCATGCCGCTCACCGTGGAAGAGACCACGGCGCTGCTGCGGCAAGGCGTCTAGAACCGGGTCAAAGCGTGGCGGCGTGCTCGCGGGTGGCGTGGAACTTGAGCTTGGGCCAGCGTTCCTCGGTCAGGCGCAGGTTGACGCTCGACGTCGCCAGGTAGGCCAGGTTGCCGGCCGCGTCGTGCGCGACGTTGTGCGCCAGCGCCGCTTCGAAGTCGGCCAGCGACTTCTTGTCCTCGCTCGAGACCCAGCGCGCGCTGGAAATGCTGGCCGTCTCGAACATGGCGTCCACGCCGTACTCGTTGAGCAGGCGGCTGGCCACCACCTCGAACTGGAGCACGCC
>DASRUW010000065.1:0-3159 GCA_035655255.1 Telluria sp.
TGCCCGAGGCAACGGCCGTCACAGCCAGTGCTACCAACATCGTGTATTTCATGAACATCTCCCTCGTGAGTGATACGGCATTCTACCTGCTCCCTCAACGCAGTTCCACGGCAACGGTTGACGGATGTTTCTCCACGACCACAGGAATTTGTAATATCCTGTGACAACAAAGGAGTTCATCCCATGCCGCTCATCCTGCTGATCGCCGCCCTTGTCGGCCTGCGCTATTTCGAAGTCTGGAAGTTCGCCCAACTGTCCTGGTGGTACATCGTCGGCCTGATGGTGCTGGCCTTCATCTGGTTCGAGTTCATCGAGAAGATGCTCGGGCTGGACAAGAAGAAGGAGCACGACGAGGACGCGAAACGGAAGAAGGCCCGCCTCAAGCAGACCTTCGACAAGTGACGGGCGCGCCGCCTAGTCCGTGACCGCGCCCTTGCTGGCCGGCTTCGCCAGCGCGGCGAACTTGGCCAGCACGCCGCGGGTGTAACGCGGCTTCGGCTGGGTCCAGGCGGCGCGGCGGCGCGCGATCTCCTCGTCCGGCACGTTCAGCTGGATCAGCAGGCGGTGCGCGTCGATGGTGACCGAATCCCCTTCCTGCACCAGCCCGATGGTGCCGCCCTCGAACGCCTCCGGCGTCACGTGGCCGACCACCATGCCCCAGGTGCCGCCCGAGAAGCGGCCGTCCGTGATCAGGCCCACCGATTCGCCCAGGCCCTTGCCGATCAGGGCGGACGTGGGCGCCAGCATCTCCGGCATGCCCGGGCCGCCCTTCGGCCCCAGGTAGCGCAGCACCAGCACGTCGCCGGCCTTGATCTGGTCGGCCAGGATCGCGTCCATGGCGGAATACTCGTCGTCGAACACGCGCGCCGGGCCGGTGATGGCCGGGTTCTTCAGGCCCGTGATCTTGGCCACGCAGCCTTCCGGCGACAGGTTGCCCTTCAGGATGGCCAGGTGGCCCTGCGCGTACAGGGGCCGGTCGATCGGGAGGATGACGTCCTGGCCGGCGCGCGGCTGGTCCGGCACGTGTTCCAGCTCCTCGGCGATGGTGCGGCCGGTGATGGTGATGCAGTCGCCGTGCAGCAGGCCGGCTTTCAGCAGGATCTTCATCACTTGCGGGATGCCGCCGGCGGCGTGCAGGTCGGTCGCGACGTACTGGCCGGACGGCTTGAGGTTGCAGATGACGGGCACCTTCTGGCGCATGCGCTCGAAGTCGTCGATGGTCCATTCCACTTGCGCCGCGTGGGCGATGGCCAGGTAGTGCAGCACGGCGTTGGTGGAGCCGCCGGTGGCCATGATGACCGCCACCGCGTTCTCGATCGACTTGCGGGTGATGATGTCGCGCGGCTTCAGGTCGCGCTTGACCGCTTCGACCAGCACGCGCGCGGACTGCGCGGCCGATCCGACCTTCTCGTCGTCCGGGTTGGCCATGGTGGACGAGTACAGCAGCGACATGCCGAGCGCCTCGAACGAGGACGACATGGTGTTCGCGGTGTACATGCCGCCGCAGGAGCCGGAGGACGGGCAGGCGTTGCGCTCGACGCCGTCGAAGTCTTCCTGGCTCATGCGCCCGGCCGTGAATTCGCCCACCGCTTCGAAGGCGGAGACGATGGTCAGGTCCTTGCCCTTCCAGTGGCCCGGCTTGATGGTGCCGCCGTAGACGTAGATGCCCGGGACGTTGGTGCGCGCCAGGGCGATCATCCCGCCCGGCATGTTCTTGTCGCAGCCGCCCACCACCACCACGCCGTCCATCCACTGGCCGTTGACGCAGGTCTCGATGCAGTCGGCGATCACCTCGCGCGAGATCAGCGAGAACTTCATGCCCTCGGTGCCCATCGACATGCCGTCGGAAATGGTGGGCGTGCCGAAGATCTGCGGATTGGCGCCGGCTTCCTTGATGGTCCTGACCGCGATGTCGGCCAGCTTCTGCAGGCCGGAGTTGCAGGGCGTGATGGTCGAATGGCCGTTGGCCACGCCGATCATGGGCTTGTCGAAGTCCTCCTTCTGGTAGCCCATCGCGTAATACATCGAGCGGTTCGGGCTGCGCGAGACGCCTTCGGTGATGTGGCGGGAACGGCGGTTGTACTTGGGCTGGTCGGCCATGGCAAAGCTCCTGAAGATAGACCGTGCCAGCATGCCGCGCGCAGGGGGAGGTGTCAAATTCGTAATGCGCGCGCCTGTGATATGCTGAGCGTATCAGAATCGGCAAAATGTAACGAAAAACATATGAACATCGACCTGCGCGCGCTGCGCTATTTCGTCACGGTGGCGGAGGAGCTCCACTTCGGCCGCGCGGCCGCGCGCCTGCACATGACGCAGCCGCCGCTGTCGCAGGCGATCGCCAATCTCGAGGAGGCGCTGGGCGCCCCGCTGTTCCTGCGCGACCGCCGCAGCGTGGCCATGACCGCGGCCGGCGCCGTGCTGCTGCCCGAGGCGCGCCGCCTGCTCGACGGCGCGGCCGAGCTGCCCGAGCTGGTGCGCCGCGCCGCCTCCGGCGAGGAGGGACGCCTGGCCCTGTCCTTCGTCTCCTCGGCCGACTACAGCGTGCTGCCGCCCTTCCTGTCCAAGTACCGCGAACGCTATCCGAACGTGCAGATCGCGCTGCAGGAGGCCACCTCCGACGTGCAGGTCGAGGACCTGCTGCACGGGCGGATCGACGCCGGCCTGCTCATTCCGCCGCTGCCGGACCGCGCGCTGGCGGAACTCGATTACCTGAAGGTGCTGTCCGAGCCCCTGATCCTGGCCGCGCCCGCGGGCACGCTGCGCGGGCGCGGCCCGCTGCACCTGAAGCAGGCGCCGCGCCTGCCGCTGATCATCTTCCCGCGCAAGATCGCGCCCGCCCTGCACGACGCCATCCTCGGCTGCCTGCGCGCGGCCGGCCTCACCCCGCCGGTGGCGCAGGAAGCGATCCAGATGCAGACCATCGTCAGCCTGGTCGCCGCCGGCATGGGCCTGGCCCTGGTGCCGCAATCCGTGTCCAACCTGATGCGTCCCGGCGTAGAATACCGGGCGCTGCGCGACGCCACGCCGCATGTCGACACCGGCATCGCCTGGCGGCGCGACAACCCCTCGCCCGTGCTGCAGGGTTTTCTCGAGCTACTAAGGAA
Source organism: Telluria sp. (assembly GCA_035655255.1). GTDB lineage: Bacteria > Pseudomonadota > Gammaproteobacteria > Burkholderiales > Burkholderiaceae_D > Telluria. The sequence continues at coordinate 3,105 of DASRUW010000065.1, forward strand.
GAACAGAACATGCTGAAACACCCGATGCCGGACCCGGTAGCGTTTTCCATCGGCC
>DASRUW010000066.1:0-6377 GCA_035655255.1 Telluria sp.
ACGGAGAGCGAGCTGCCGCTCGCGTCCAGTTCCGCCATGGTGCTGCTCGAGCACGCCGAAAAGCTGTTCGACGCCGCGACCGAGGCCAACGCGCCCACCTCGCACGACGCCATGCGCGAAGTGGCCGAGGCGGCAGCGCGCGAGGTGGGGACCCTGTTCGAGCGCGCCATCGGTGCCGGCCAGATCACCGAGGCATCCCTGTTCGACCGCAGCTACAAGCCGATCCCGAACACGAACCCGCAGAAGTTCACCACCGCCTTCGACGGCTTCACCGACCGCGTGCTGCCGCCGATCCAGGAACGCATCCTCGAGGCCAATCCGCGCCTGGCCTATGCGGGGGCGGTCGATAACAAGGGCTACTTCCCGACCCACAACCGCAAGTTCTCCAAGCCCCTGACCGGGAACTACGACGTCGACCTGGTCAACAACCGCACCAAGCGCATTTTCGACGACCGCACCGGGGCGCGCTGCGGCGCCAACACCAAGCCCTTCCTGCTCCAGACCTACAAGCGCGACACGGGCGAGGTGATGCACGACCTGTCGGTGCCGATCTACGTGAAAGGGCGCCACTGGGGCGCGTTCCGGATCGGTTACCGCTCTCAGGAAGGCTGAGCGCAGTCCAGCAGGGCCAGCGCCTGGCGCCGCGCCGTGGCGCGCATCGACTGGCGCAGGACCGGGTCGTCGGTGGTGCGGGCCAGGACCATGCCGCCCACGCACAGGGCCACGATGGTCTGGGCGCGTTCCTCGCATTCCGGGTGACCGGCCATCGCCTCCGCATATACCTTGACCAGGTTGCGCATCAACTGCGTGTAGGCCTTTTGCGGGGACAGGCCGGCCCGCGCCACGTCGTTCGGCAGGGCGTACAGCGGGCAGTGGAAATCGACGTCGTCCAGCACCTCGTCGCTCAGGTAGACGTCGACCAGGATCCGCGCCAGCTGTTGCGCGTCCTGCGGCCCGCGCGTGACGACGCTGGCGCGGAACGGGTTGCAGGTGCTGAAGCTGGCGACGGCGGCGGCGTAGAGCTCGTCCTTGCTGCGGAAGTGATGGTAGAAGCCGCCGCGCGTGAGCCCCGCTTCGCCCATGATGCGGTCGATCGAGACCTGCTCGAAGCCGTGGCGGTTGAACAGTTTGCGGGCCGATTCCACGATCTTCGCGCGGGTGCGCGCCTTGTGTTCGCTGGTGTAAGGCATGGTCCTCCTCCTGGCCGCATTATCGCGGGAATTCAAATTATGATCGAGAACATATTTTCGCCGCCGTGTGTTGTGTTTCTATTAAATTGGACGCATGATCTCTCCCAATAAAAACAAAGGGGAGGGGCCATGAGCCTGTCGTTGAGCCGCACGGCCTTTCTCGGCCGCTGCCTGGGGTTGTGCCTGTATCCGGTGTTGACCGTTGCCGCCGGAAACGGCGTGCTGCTCGGCCTGCCGCAGGCGCGGGAAACCCTGTTCGCGTTTTCGGATGTCGGTGATTTCGCGCTGTTCCTGGTCTCGATGCTGTATTGGAGCGCCGTGGCCTGGTACTGCAGCCGCATCATGCTGGGGCGCCGCTTCCCGGTCGACGACCTGCCGCCCTGCGTGGACCGGCGCTTCGCCCGCTGGCTCAATCTTTGGCTGCCGCGCCTGCTCGGCGTGCTCAGCACGCTGCCGATCACCGGCTTCCTGTGGTGGGCGGGGGCCGAGGCCCGCCTGTGGCTGCCCGCGCTGTTGACCACTGCCGCCTACCTGGCCTTCGTGGTGCTGCGCCGGCGCTTTTCGCGCTCCGCGCGCCGGGGCGTGCGCGCCCGGCACGACGATCCTTTTCCCCGCTTCGACCGGCTGGCATGGAGTTCCTGGCTGTTCATCGGGTTCGTGTTCGTCGTCTCCTTCGGCGTGCTGGTCGCCGTCTGCGTGGCGCCGGTGTCCGCCCCGCGCTGGCTGGGCGCGCCCGTGCTGCTGCTCGTCGCGCTCGGCTCCTGGACGGCATTCGGCAGCATGATCCTCACCTATCTGCCGCGCAGCTGGGGCTGGCCTTCGCTCGCGCTGGCACCCCTGATCGTCGCTTTCGGCGTCTCCTTCCTGCGCGAAAACCACGTGGTGGCGGAGCAGGGGAGCGCGACGCCCCTGCCGCCCCGGCCGGACCTCGTGCGCGACTTCGTGGCCTGGAACGAGGCGCGCGGCGCGCACCGCGATGAGCCGGTCTATCTGGTCGCCGCGGCCGGCGGCGCGTCACGCGCGGCCTACTGGACCGGCCTCGTTCTGAAACAGCTGGAGGAAAGGGCGCGCGCCAGCGGCGTGGCCTTTGCTCCCAACGTGTATGCGGTCAGTGGAGTCTCGGGCGGCAGCCTTGGTCTGGCGGCCTTCGTGGGCAGCCTGGCGGCGGAGCGGTCGCGGCCAGGAAGCACCGCGCCCGCGCGGATGCAGCCGGATCCGACCGCGTTCCTGGGCCAGGATTTTCTCGCGCCCGTGGTCGCGGGCATGCTGTACCCGGATGCGGTCGCCACTTTCCTGCCGTTCCCGTGCCACGCCTGCGACCGTTCTCACTGGATCGAAGGCGCCTGGATGAGCGACTGGCGCGCGCTCGGCGGCGCGGCGCCCGCGTACTTCTCCCAACCTTTCCTGAGCGTGGCCGGCCAGCCCGGCTTGCCGCGTCTGCTCCTCAATGCCACCTCCGTGACCGACGGGCGGCGCGTGGTGCAAACGCCGATGGTGTTCGTGCCGCGCGAAGCGCACGACCTGTTCGGCCCGACGGTCGCCAGCACGGGCCTGACCCTGGCCGGGGCCGTCCACAACAGCGCGCGCTTCACCTATGTCAGCCCGGCCGGGCACGTGCTGAACCGGGCGGGCGGACCGTGGGACGACCTGGTCGACGGCGGGTATTTCGAAAACTCCGGCGCCGCCACGCTTCAGGCTCTGGTCACGCAGCTGGTCCTGCACAAGGCCGAGACCGGCATGGATGCATCGAAGTTTGTCGTGATCCTGATCGAAAACGAGCCGGTCTCGGACATGCAATGGATTTGCCACGGCGACGAGGCGCCGGCGCCGCCCGAGCCGGTCTATGAACGCACGGCCTGGCCGGAAGTGGCGGTGCCGCCCAAGACCCTGTACAAGACCCGCACGGCGCGCGCCCAGGCGGCCGAAAGCGATCTGGTCCAGCTGCTGGGCGAATGCAAGACCCACCAGGTCATCGAATTGCGCTACCCGAAGCTGTCGGCCGTCAGGCGCGAGCCGCCCATGAGCTGGTTCCTGAACGGCGCCACCCGCAAAGCCATGGATGATGTCATGTGCCGTCCGGACCGGGACCGCGCGCTCGACCTCCTGCGCGCGAACTGGGGGCGCTTGCTCGATCGCCTCGGTGCGAACCGCGGCGCTCCCGGTCCGGCGGGAACGTGCCGCTGGTAGCGCACACGTCCCAACAGACTTGAAATTCCCGTGTTATCCTCCACCTGGAGTATCAGTGGAGGATAAATGAAAGTTGTTGACATCAAAGCAAAGCTGCCCGACACGGACAAAGTCACCGTCAATATGGGCTTGGTCGACCTCGGCCAGATGGACTTGTTGGTGGCGCAGGGCTTCTACACGAACCGGACGGACCTGGTTCGTACCGCCGTGCGCAACCTGCTGCGCCAGCACGCCGCGGACATTCACCAGACCGCGTCGCGCGAACGCCTGTCGACAGGACTGCAGCGCTTCTCGCGCCGCGACCTGGAGCAAGCTGCTGCCAGCGGGCAACCGCTGGAAATCAATGTGCTCGGCCTGGCTACGCTGGACGACGACATCACGCCGGAGTTGGCCCGCGCCGCCATTGCATCGATCCACGTATTGGGGGCGTTCGTCGCGTCGCCCGCCGTCAAGCGGGCGCTCGCCGACCGCATCCGAACCTGACTATTGGACCAGACATGAAACCCTTCGAAAAATTCCTCGGTAAGATGCGCGAGGCGGCCCAGCTCGCCCAAGGCGCCGATCCGCTCGCCGCCACCGCTGTGATCGAGCAAGCCCTGACGGCTGCCGGCCTGATGCAGCCCAAGCAGGAACCCGCGGCCCGCGCCCGGCCGGAAGCGCCGGAACTGTTCGACTTGAACGCGCCGCCCGAGTGGGTCGGCAAGCAGGCGCGCGGACGGCGGGCGCGCCGGACCGGGCCCGAGGCGCCGGGCCGTCGTCCTGCCACGCCCGACCCGCGCGCGCCGGGCGAGTTCCTGCAGGGTTCGTTCAGCGCGGAAGCGGGTTCGCTTCGCTACCGATTGTACATACCGGCCCGGCCGGCCACCGGACCGCGTCCGCTGCTCGTGATGCTGCACGGATGTACGCAAGATGCCGGCGATTTCGCGGCCGGCACGGACATGAATGCGCTGGCCGAGGAACATGGCTGTCTCGTCCTGTATCCCGAACAATCGCGCGCGGCCAACGCCACGCTGTGCTGGAACTGGTTCGAAGTGCTGCACCAGGAGCGCGAGGGCGGCGAGCCATCCCTGATCGCCGGGGTGACCCGCGAAGTCATCGAGCGTTGGCAGGGCGATCCTGAACGGGTTTATGTGGCAGGCTTGTCGGCCGGGGGCGCGATGGCGGCGATCATGGCGGCCACGCATCCTGAGCTGTATGCGGCGGTGGGTGTGCATTCCGGACTACCAGTGGGCAAGGCGCGCGACCTGATCACCGGCCTGGCCGCGATGAAACGCAAAAAGGGCCGCACAGGCGCAAAGTCGGGACCGTCGCAGCAGAGCGTGCCGATCATCGTGTTTCATGGCGACAGCGACGATATCGTGCACTCGGATAATGGCGAGGCGGTCCTGGAACAATTCCTGCCGCCGGCGTCCGCTGGGCCGCTGCGGCGCACGCGCGAATCCGGGAAAGCGGCCAGCGGGCGCGCCTTCACGCGGACGATCGTGGCCGACAAGGCCGGCAACGGTGTCGCCGAACACTGGGAATTGCATGGCGCGGGTCATGCGTGGTCCGGCGGCAGCACCGCCGGCAGCTACACGGATCCGGGCGGACCGAGCGCGTCGGCTGAAATGTTGCGGTTTTTCTTGAGTCAACATCGCGGGCGTTCGAACTGAGGCTTATATCTCTCATTTCGCATAATTTATATTATGTAAAATTCAGAAAAGCATGGACCACGCAGCGGACATTGAGCGCTCTAACCCAATCCTTGATCCGACTAGGACCTAATATGTCAGCGCACTCTCAACCGTTTGTCTACGGTCTGGCGGGATTTTTCAAACGCGAAGAGTTCGCCAAACGTACAAGCACGGATTGACGGATTTTATCCGCGCATTGATGAATTTCATTCGGCAACCCGAAGGCCGAGTGAATTACAATTTTCTTGATCACGCGCTGTGGTGCCGCCGGTCTTGCACATTCGCCGTTTAAGTCGGACTCCCCACCCGCCTCCGTGCTTGCCCAACGGCCTAGTTCGCTATTCAGTTTCAACAAGATTCAGCAACGAGCGTCGCCAGAATCGACGACGATCTCTTGCGATGCATATCAAATGAGGAAGACTACGATGCGAAGCTGTCTATGTAGAACGCTGCTTGCGTCGATGCTCGTCTTTTGCCAGAACGTTGCGTTCGCCGCGATCCAGGAGGTGCGCGAGACGGCCACTGGGTTCGAGTACAAGATCGACGATACCCGGATGCAGATCACGTTCATCACGGACCGCATCGTGCGCGTGACGGCAACGCGGAATCGCGACTGGTCCACCTCTGCGCATCTGATGCAGGCAGAGGTCGCCGAGAAGCCGGGGAACATCACGTCGCGCGACGAGGGTGACGCGCGCGTGCTCCGTTCGTCGCGAGTGACCGTGTCACTGAACCGGACCACCGGCGCGATCGCGTTCCGGGACGCGGACGGCCATCTCCTCGTGCGTGAGGACGACGCGACGCCGCGCTCGCTCGAGAAGGTTTCTGTGATCAAGTCGATGCCGGATCCAGCAACGGTCAAGACCATCAAGACCGTCGACGGCGACCGCCAGGTCGCGGGTGCCTATGTCCAGCAGAAGGACCGCGACGCGTGGAAGGCCACCGCGCATTTTCGACTCCAGGACGACGAAGCGCTGTATGGACTGGGCTTCGACGAGACGGCGGACCTGAATCTGCGCGGCAAGACCAAGCGGCTCTATCAGCACAACCTGCGCAAGGTCATCCCTTTCATCGTGTCGACACACGGTTACGGCCTGTTGTTCGATGCGTACAGCGCGATGACGTTCGCGGACGGCAAAGCGGGAACCTCGGTCACCAGCGACGTGGTGGACGACCTCGCGTACTACTTCATCCTCGGACCGACGATGGATGGCGCGATTGGCGGGTTCCGCCAACTAACGGGCGCCGCCACCATGCTGCCGTACTGGGCCTACGGCTATGTGCAATCGAAGGAACGCTACAAGACCCAGGATGAAGTCGTCGACAC
>DASRUW010000067.1:0-4851 GCA_035655255.1 Telluria sp.
GCCGCCTACGGACCGGACCAGCTGCCGCCCACCATGCTGGTGCGGGTGGTGAGCGGGCGCGACGCCGGCAACCTGCAATTTGCGAGCGACATCTTCCCCTTCGGCGCGATGGGCGTGGCGCGCGACGACGGCAGCGATCCGGCGTTCCTGGGGGAACGCTTCGCCCTGGCGCTGGTGCTGTCCGACCAGCAGTTCACGCGTACGGATGCTTGTCCGGGCCACTGGTATGTGTCGCTCCCGCGCCCCGAGGACCACGGCGACGAGAGCGACCCGCTCGGCCAGGCGCTGCGCGGGCTCGGCCCCTTCCTCGGCCGCCTGCACGACGCCAAGGTGGTGCAGCGCCAGTCGGACGGGCTGGAGCAATTGCGTGCCTGGCTCGCCGCCTCCGCCGGTCCGGGCGAGCGCAGCTATGTCCTGGTCTACCTCGGCCATCACGACGACAGCCACCTGTATCTGCGCGAGGGCGGGGGCGGCGTCTTCACGGGCAGCATCCAGCGCACGTTCGAGCGCGCCTCGATCGCCATCCTCGACGCCTGCAGCTCGGCGATGAACCGCGCCTCCAACGGCACCCTGATCGGACGCCTGGCGCGCCAGCACGTGGACAGCACCATCGCCACCACCTCGAAGATCTCGGGCCAGCTGGCGGCCGACTACATCGACTGCCTGGGCGCGGTGCTGGACGATCCGCGCCGCATGAGCGTGGGGCAGGCGCACGCGCTGGCCACCCAGTGCCTGTGGTCGGACGCCAGCAGCGCGCGCTGGCGCCGGCATAACGACTACCGCGGCTCGGCCCTCAAGTACATCCTGATCGGCGACCCGCACCAGCCGATCTGCTCACCGAACAAGGAGACGCCATGAAACGCTTGCTTGCCGTCCTGCTGTTCCTGCTGTCCGCCGCGGCCGATGCCGGGTCGGCCCGGCACATGGTCTTCGTCAGCGACCTGCACGTCGGCGCCGGCCGGACCGCGGACGGCAGCTGGAACCGGATCGAGGACTTCCGCTGGCAGGACGACTTCGACCGCTTCCTCGACCAGGTATCCGCCCGCACGCAGGACCGGACCGACCTGGTGCTGGCGGGCGACGTGTTCGAGCTGTGGCAGTCGCCCACCATGCGCTGCTCGACCGACCTGGCGGCGCCAGGCTGCGTCATCCTCGACTGCAACGACGCCGACACGGAGATCGGCTGCTCGGAGGCGGACGCCGCCGCGCGGCTCGAAGCGGTGCTGGCGCGCCATCCGGAGTTCGTGAGCGCGTTGCGGCGCTTCGCCGCGCGCGGCGACAACCGGGTGGTCATCGTCCCCGGCAATCACGACGGCGCGCTGACCTTTCCCGGCGTGCGCCGGGCCTTGCTGGCGCGGCTGGACTCGCCGCGCATCACGGTGGCGGCGGCAGGCTACTGGCTCTCGCCCGACGGCGTCGTGTACGCCGACCACGGCCACCAGTTCGACGACGTGAACCAGTTCCCGCGCTGGCCCGAGCCGTTCGTGGAGCGCGGCGGCCAGCGCTTCCTGGCCAAGCCCTGGGGCGAGAACATGGTCCAGCGCTTCTATAACCAGTATGAGGCGATCTTCCCGGTCGTCGACAACCTGGCCGACGAGAAGGCCGGCGTGCGCTATGCGGTGCGCCAGGCCGGTTTTCCGAATTCGGCGGCGGCGGTGGGCAGGTTCCTGCGCTTCTTCATCTACGAGGAGTCGCTGCGCCAGGCCGTGACGGCGCTCGGCAAGGACGGCAAGGTGCAGTGGGACTACGCCGCCCTGCGGGGGCGGCCCGCCACCTTCTTCCTGGACGTGCTGCCGGCCGATCTGCGCCCCGTCGGCGCGACGCTGGAGACGGCTGCGCTCTCCGACGTGGAACTCGACGCCCTGTGCGCGGCCAAGGAAAACCTCACCGGTGCCCAGCGCTGCCCGCGCCGCTCGGACACGCTGGGCGCCGCGGCGAAGGGCTTCGTCCTGAGCGACGACCAGCGCGTGGCCGCCTACCTGCGCCGCACCCTGCCCAAGGTGGCGCCGCCGAACGGCCAGCTTGCTGCCGTGTACGTGTTCGGGCACACGCACAGCGCGCGCCGTCCGCGCTTGCTGGACCTGGGCGAGGTGGGCCATGGCACGGCCCAGGTGACGACGGTGAACACGGGCGCCTTCCAGCGGGTGGCGACGGCGGCGCAGATCGAGGCCGTGGTCAGCCGCCCGGGCGGGCCGGTGCGGCGGCCGCTGGATCTGACGCCGGAGGACCTTCCGGCCTGCTACACGGCGGTCTGGATCGCGCCGTACGCGGAACGCGCCGCCGTGCCCCGGCTGTACCGCTGGAGCAGTAGCGGCGCCGACTTCGCGCTGGCCGAGGGCAGCTGCCTGGACTGATTCAGGAAAACGCGAGCAGCGCCAGGCCGAGCGCGATGAACACGGTGCCGCCGATGCGGTGGATCAGCTGCATGCGCGCCCGCTTGAGCAGGACCGAGGACAGGGTCACGTAGCTCAGGTGCGAGACGGCGGCGCTGGCCATGAAGGTGAAGGTCAGCAGAAAGAAGCGCAGCGGCGCGAACTCCCCCGGCGGCATGAACTGGGGATAGACCGCCGTCAGGAACAGCACCGCCTTCGGATTGGTGACGGCCACCAGCAGGCCGCGCTGGAATGCGCCCAGGCGCGAGTCGAGCGCCGGCCCGGCGGCGGGCAGCGTCACCGAGGCCGCCGCCGCGATCCGCCACTGGCGCACGCCGAGGTACACCAGGTAGACGGCCCCCGCGCCGCGAAACAGCAGGAACAGGAGCGGGGAGGCCTTGAGCAGCAGCCCGAGCCCGGCCACGGTCAGGCCGGCCAGCAGGAAGATGCCGACCACGTTCCCGGCCGAGCTGAACACGGTACGCCGCGCGCCGGCGGCGGAGGCGGTCGAAATGGCGAGCAGCACGCCCGGTCCGGGCGAGAAGGCGGCAGCCAGCGCGATCGAGGCGAAGGCCAGCCAGGTCGAAAACGGCATCGGCGCGCTCCTTACGGCATGCCGTTGCAGCCGTGGAGCAGGAAGCCTTCGCGTGCGCGCAGGCGCTCCACGTAGGCGGCGAGGGCGGGCAGCTCCGGACGCTGCAGCGGGGCGGCCAGCCAGCGCTGCACCGACAGGCCGATCACCACGTCCGCCAGCGTGAACGCCGGTCCCGCGATGTAGCCGCCGGTGGCGGCCAGCCGGGCGTCGACGATGGCCGCGTGCCGGTTCCAATCCGCGATGCCGGCGGCAATCGCGGCGGCATCCGTGTGCTTGGGACTGTTCCGAACCAGTGCCATGAAGGCGTAGCGCCAGGCGTTGTTGAACTCGGTCGCCTGCCAGTCCATCCACATCTCGACCTGGGCGCGCGCCAGCGGATCGGCGGGCAGCAGGTCGGTGCGCCCCTGCTTGCCGGCGAGGTAGCGGCAGATGGTGTTCGACTCCCACAGCGCCTGGCCGGCGTCGATCACGACGGGCACCAGGGCGTTGGGATTGAGCGCGCGGAACTGCGGAACGTCGGTGGAGCGAAAGCCGCTGCCCCATTCTTCCAGTTCGTAGGGGAGGCTCAGTTCGGCGCAGGTCCAGAGCACCTTGCGCACGTTGATCGAGGAGGACTTGCCGAGAATTTTGAGCATGGGCCGAAGTATTGCCCCGATTTGAGCCGGGGTAAATGGGCTATCATCGACAACACTATTAATCAGGGGTTAAAGATCGGATGGACAAGTTCCGCAGCATGGAGGTGTTCGTGGCGGTGGTCGATGGCGGCAGCTTCACGGCCGCGGCCCAAGGCCTCGACATGTCGACCGTGATGGTGACCAAGCACGTGGCGGACCTGGAGCGCCGGCTCGGCGCGCGTCTGCTGAACCGCACCACGCGCCGCCAGAGCCTGACCGAGATCGGCGAAACCTTCGTCGAGCAGTGCCGCCTGATCCTGGCCCAGGTGCAGGCCGCCGAATCGGGGGCGGAGGCGATGCGCGCCGCGCCGCGCGGCACGCTCAAGATCACCGCGCCGGTGGCCTTCGGCGGCGAGTCGCTGGCGCCGGCCATGGCCGACTACATGCAGCGCTATCCCGAAGTCTGCGTCGACCTCGAACTGTCCGCCCGCATGGCTGACCTGGTGGAGGAAGGGCTGGACGCGGCGATCCGCTTCGGCCAGCTGCAGGACTCGAACATGATCGCGCGGCCGCTGCGTCCCTACCGGATGGCGATCTGCGCCTCGCCCGACTACCTGCGCCGGCACGGCGTGCCGCGCACCCCGTCCGACCTGGCCCGGCACTGCTGCCTGGACATGATGCACTGGCGGCGCGGCACCCGCTGGCGCCTCGACCAGCCGGACAGCAACTGGACACCGCAGGTGCGGTTCCGTTCCAACAGCGGTCACGCGATGCGCCAGATCGCGGCGGCGGGCTTCGGCATCGTCATGCAGGCCGAGATGGTGCTGGCCGACGAGATCGCGCGCGGACGGCTGGTGCCGATCCTGCAGGACCACCTGCCCGCGCCGAAGCCGATGCACCTCATCTACCCGCGCGACCGCCAGTCCACGCCCAAGCTCACCACCTTCGTGGACTTCGTCGTCGAGCGCTTCGGCCGCGACTGATTTTTCTGTTCGACGCACCGCGATGCGCGCACGATTGAAAAAAACTGCGCGCATGTGTCGCGTGGATGGAACAGTGCGTGTCACCGGTGTCGACGCCCCGTGCAGACGACGAGCGCGCGCGTCGATGCATCGCGCGATTTTCAAGAAACCCAATTGGCATATGGGCTACTTCGATGCGGCGGATTTCGGATCGGCGCGAAACGAAGGCGCGCGATGCGCCCGGCGAGCATGCGGAGAGGTCCGCGCGCATCATCGCGCGATCAGCTCGATGAAAAAAAGCGTGAGAA
>DASRUW010000068.1:0-3799 GCA_035655255.1 Telluria sp.
TCGCCGAGAACCAGTTCCGCGCGGGCCTGGTCAGGGTCGAGCGCGCGGTCAAGGAGCGGCTGTCGCAGGCGGAGTCGGAGAACCTGATGCCGCACGACCTGATCAACTCCAAGCCGATCTCCGCGGCGCTCAAGGAGTTCTTCGGTGCGTCCCAGCTGTCGCAGTTCATGGACCAGACCAACCCGCTGTCCGAGATCACGCACAAGCGCCGCGTCTCGGCCCTCGGCCCGGGCGGCCTGACGCGCGAACGCGCCGGCTTCGAGGTGCGCGACGTGCACCCGACCCACTACGGCCGCGTGTGCCCGATCGAGACCCCGGAAGGCCCGAACATCGGCCTGATCAACTCGCTGGCACTGTATGCCCGCCTGAACGAATACGGCTTCCTGGAAACGCCGTACCGCAAGGTCGAAGGCAGCGTCGTGACCAACAAGATCGACTACCTGTCCGCGATCGAGGAAGGCCGCTACATCATCGCCCAGGCGAACGCGACCATCAACGACGAAGGCAAGCTGTGCGACGAGCTGGTGTCCTCCCGTGAAGCGGGCGAGACCATCCTGGTGTCGCCGGAGCGCGTGCAGTACATGGACGTGGCCCCGGGCCAGATCGTGTCCGTGGCGGCCTCGCTGATTCCGTTCCTGGAGCACGACGACGCGAACCGCGCACTGATGGGCGCCAACATGCAGCGCCAGGCCGTGCCCTGCCTGCGTCCGGAAAAAGCCCTGGTCGGCACCGGCATCGAGCGCACCGTGGCGGTCGACTCCGGCACCACCGTGCAGGCGACCCGCGGCGGCGCGGTGGACTACGTCGACGCCGGCCGCGTGGTGATCCGCGTGAACGACGACGAGGCGCAAGCCGGCGAAGTCGGCGTGGACATCTACAACCTGATCAAGTACACCCGTTCCAACCAGAACACCAACATCAACCAGCGTCCGATCGTCGAGCGCGGCGACCGCGTGGCCAAGGGCGACGTGATCGCCGACGGCGCCTCGACCGACCTGGGCGAACTGGCCCTGGGCCAGAACATGCTGGTGGCCTTCATGCCGTGGAACGGCCTGAACTTCGAGGACTCGATCCTGATCAGCGAAAACGTCGTGAAGGACGACCGCTACACCTCGATCCACATCGAGGAACTGTCGGTGGTCGCGCGCGACACCAAGCTGGGCGCCGAGGAAATCACCCGCGACATCTCCAACCTGGCCGAGAACCAGCTGGCCCGCCTGGACGAGTCGGGCATCGTCTACATCGGCGCCGAAGTGCAAGCCGGCGACGTGCTGGTCGGTAAGGTCACCCCGAAGGGCGAGACCCAGCTGACGCCGGAAGAGAAGCTGCTGCGCGCGATCTTCGGCGAGAAGGCTTCCGACGTGAAGGACACCTCGCTGCGCGTGCCGTCCGGCATGGTCGGCACCGTCATCGACGTGCAGGTGTTCACCCGCGAAGGCATCCCGCGCGACAAGCGCGCCCAGCAGATCATCGACGACGAGTTGAAGCGCTTCCGCCTGGACCTGAACGACCAGCTGCGCATTGTGGAAGGCGACGCCTTCCAGCGTCTGGAGAAGCTGCTGGTGGGTAAAGCCGTCAACGGCGGTCCGAAGAAGCTGGCCAAGGGCGCCAAGATCACCAAGGACTACCTGGACGACCTGGACAAGTTCCACTGGTTCGACATCCGCCCGGCCGACGACGACGTCGCCAGCGCGCTGGAAGCCATGAAGGAATCGATCGCCGAGAAGCGCCACCAGTTCGACCTGGCCTTCGAAGAGAAGCGCAAGAAGCTGACGCAAGGCGACGAGCTGCAGCCGGGCGTGCAGAAGATGGTCAAGGTTTACCTGGCCGTCAAGCGCCGCCTGCAGTCGGGCGACAAGATGGCAGGCCGCCACGGTAACAAGGGTGTGGTCTCGCGTATCGTCCCGGTCGAGGACATGCCGTACATGGCCGACGGTACCCCGGCCGACATCGTGCTGAACCCGCTGGGCGTGCCGTCGCGTATGAACGTCGGCCAGATCCTGGAAACCCACCTGGGCTGGGCCGCCAAGGGCCTGGGCCTGCGCATCGGCGAGATGCTGCAAGCCAAAGCCAAGGTCGAGGAGCTGCGCAAGTTCCTGCACCAGATCTACAACGAGACCGGCAAGCGCGAAGAGATCGCCAACTTCACCGACGAGGAAGTGGTCACCCTGGCCAACAACCTCAAGAAGGGCGTCCCGTTCGCGACTCCGGTGTTCGACGGCGCGCACGAGTCCGAGATCAAGCGCATGCTGGACCTGGCCTATCCGGAGCCGATCGCCAAGCAGCTGGGCATGACCCCGTCCAAGAACCAGGTCACGATGTACGACGGCCGCACCGGCGAAGCCTTCGAGCGCAAGGTCACCGTGGGCTACATGCACGTGCTCAAGCTGCACCACCTGGTCGACGACAAGATGCACGCCCGCTCCACCGGCCCGTACTCCCTGGTTACCCAGCAGCCGCTGGGCGGCAAGGCCCAGTTCGGCGGCCAGCGTTTCGGCGAGATGGAGGTGTGGGCGCTGGAAGCCTACGGCGCCTCCTACGTGCTGCAGGAGATGCTGACCGTGAAGTCGGACGACGTGAACGGCCGTACCAAAGTGTACGAAAACCTGGTCAAGGGCGACCACGTGATCGACGCAGGCATGCCGGAATCCTTCAACGTGCTGCTGAAGGAAATCCGCTCGCTGGGCATCGACATGGACCTGGAGCGCAACTGATGGACCGTGGGGCGCGCCGCGCGCGCCCCTGCCAGCAGTACCGCCCCGAGAAGCATTACGAAATTTACTGGAGTGATAGATGAAAGCCCTGCTCGATCTATTCAAGCAAGTCCAACAGAACGAGTCCTTCGACGCGATCAAGATCGGTCTGGCCTCGCCCGAGAAAATCCGTTCCTGGTCCTACGGTGAAGTCAAGAAGCCGGAAACCATCAACTACCGTACCTTCAAGCCGGAGCGCGATGGCCTGTTCTGCGCCAAGATCTTCGGCCCGATCAAGGACTACGAGTGCCTGTGCGGCAAGTACAAGCGCCTGAAGCACCGCGGCGTGATCTGCGAGAAGTGCGGCGTGGAAGTCACGCTGGCCAAGGTGCGCCGCGAGCGCATGGGCCACATCGAGCTGGCCTCGCCGGTCGCCCACATCTGGTTCCTGAAGTCGCTGCCGTCGCGTCTGGGCATGGTGCTCGACATGACGCTGCGCGACATCGAGCGCGTGCTGTACTTCGAGGCATACGTGGTCACCGATCCGGGCATGACCCCGCTGAAGAAGTGCCAGATCATGTCGGAAGACGACTACGCCGCCAAGTACGAAGAGTACGGCGACGACTTCACCGCCTTCATGGGCGCGGAAGGCATCCGCGAGCTGCTGCGTTCGATCGACATCCACCGCGATGCCGAAGCCCTGCGCGTGGAGCTGAAGGAGTCCAAGTCCGAAGCCAAGATCAAGAAGTACGCCAAGCGCCTGAAAGTGCTGGAAGCGTTCCAACGCTCCGGCATCAAGCACGAGTGGATGATCATGGAAGTGCTGCCGGTGCTGCCGCCGGAGCTGCGTCCGCTGGTCCCGCTGGACGGCGGCCGCTTCGCGACCTCCGACCTGAACGACCTGTACCGCCGCGTCATCAACCGTAACAACCGCCTGAAGCGCCTGATGGAACTGCGCGCTCCGGAAATCATCACGCGCAACGAAAAGCGCATGCTGCAGGAAGCCGTCGACTCGCTGCTCGACAACGGCCGCCGCGGCAAGGCCATGACCGGCGCCAACAAGCGTCCGCTCAAGTCCCTGGCCGAAATGATCAAGGGTAAGGGCG
>DASRUW010000069.1:0-2665 GCA_035655255.1 Telluria sp.
GGTTGCGGCGGCGGCTCCTCCTCCCAGCCCGCTCCGCCCCCGCCGCCGCCAGCGGCCGCACCTGTTTCGATCGCCAGCTTCGCCGCCGAAAACGGCACGGTCGACGCGGGCCAGGGCGCGCTGCTGCGCTGGCAGGTCGACGGGGCCGCGTCGGTGTCGATCACCCCCGGCGTGGGGGACGTGACGGGCAAGACCAGCGTTGCCGTCAGCCCCGACCTGACCACGGCTTACACCCTGACCGCCGTCGATGCGCAGGGTAAGACGGTGCGCGCCGCCTTCACCGTCAACGTGAATCAAAAGGCACCAGCACCGGCGGCATATCCGATCCTGTTCGTCACCCAGGTGCCGATGTTTACCGACGACGCGGCCCGCCTGTCGGCCTTCGCGAATCACCTGACGGGCCTGGACAAGGCGCCGCGCGGCGGCGACCTGTGGATCCGCTATCCGGACGGCAGCCTGCGCAATCTGACCCGCGAGGCGGGCTACGGCAGCGATGGCGCGCAAGGCGCATCCGCCATCGCGGTGCGCGAGCCCTCCGTCGACTGGAGCGGGACGCGGGCCGTGTTCTCCATGCTCGTCGGAGCGCCCACGGGGCCGGGCCAGGACAACGGCTTGTGGCAGCTGTACGAAGTGACGGGTCTCGGCAAGGGCGAACACGCGGTCATCGCCAAGGTGCCGGGCCAGCCGGCCTACAACAACCTGTCGCCGCTGTACGCGACCGACGGCCGCATCCTGTTCACGTCCGACCGCCCGCGCACGGGCGGCGCCCACCTGTATCCCCAGCTCGACGAATACGAGGCGACCCCCACCACAACCGGCATCTGGAGCCTGGACCCTTCCAACGGCGCGCTGCGCCTGGTGAGCAACGCCGTCAGCGGCGCCTTCTCCCCGATCGAGGACAGCTACGGCCGCATCGTCTTCACGCGCTGGGACCACCTGCAGCAGGACCAGCTGGCGCAGCGCGACCGCGATGCGGAGCACAACGGCGTGGCGTTGCCGTTCAATTCCTTCAACTACGCGGGCGAGGAGGCGGACGCCGCGCCGACCTCCTCGCGCGCCGAGGTCTTCCCGGAGTCGCGCAGCGGCGAGAGCGGGCCGTATGGCGAGGTCAGTCCCTTCACCGCCAACTTCTTCGCCCCCTGGCAGATCAACGAGGACGGCACCGGCGAGGAGACCCTGAACCACGTCGGCCTGCATGAGCTCTCCTTCGGTTTCCTCACGCCTTCCTTCAAGGATGATCCGGCCCTGACCAACCGCACCCTGGATGGCATCCATGCCAACACGGTGCCGATCCGGCGCGAGGGCGGCCTGTTCCACCTGCGCGAAGACCCGCGCCAGCCCGGCACCTATTTCGCCACCGTCGCGCGCGAATCCGATTCCTTCACCACCGGCCAGATCGTCAAGCTGACCGGTTCGCCCGCCCTGAACGGCGAGCAGATGGCCGTGACGGAAGTGACCGAGGCCGCGCCGTCCGACTTCTTCTCCAATGGCCGCTATCGCAACCCGCTGCCGCTGGCGGACGGCACGCTGGTGGCCAGCCACACCACCACCGTCCACCCGCCCGACCGCGGGTCCAGCCTCGACGACCTGCGGCTGGTGCGCCTGGTGCCGGACGGCGCGGGCAAGTTCGTCGCCGGCGAAGCGCTGACGCCGGGCCTGTCCAAGCAGCTGACCTGGTGGACGCCGGCCGGGACGCGGAGTTGGAACGGACCGCTGTGGGAGCTGGAAGCGGTCGAGGTACGACCGCGCGCCCGCCCGCAGCGCGCGCCGCTGCCGCTGGAGGCGCCGGAGCGCGCCGTGCTGGCCGCGGAGTCGGTGGACGAAGCGGAGCTGCGCACCTGGCTCGCCAGCCGCGAGCTGGCGCTGATCGTCACCCGCGACCAGACCAGCCGCGATCGCGCCGACCTGCAGCAGCCTTTCAATCTCGAAGTGCCCGGCGGCCGGAAGACCGTGTCCAAGGCCGCGCCGGATGCCCGCGTCTACCCGATTGCCCACTTCCAGGTGCTGGAGGGCGAGCAGCTACGCGCCTACCCCGGGCGGCCGGGACGCCGCGTGATCGCGCAGCCGCTCAAGACGGCCGCCGGTCCGGCCAATCCCGCCGGTCCGCAAGGCAGCGTGCGCATCGCCGCCGACGGCTCGACCGCCGCCTTCGTGCCCGCCGGCCGCGCGCTCACCTGGCAAACCACCGATCCGAACGGTACGCCGGTGGTGCGCGAGCGGAACTGGATCACTTTCCAGCCCGGCGAAATCCGCACCTGCGCATCCTGCCACGGGGTCAACAGCGTCAACCAGGCGGGGTTCCCCACGCCGCAGAACCAGCCCCAGGCCCTGCGCGACCTGCTGCGCTATTGGAAGGCGCTGCCCAAAAACTGAGCAGGATTGATGCGCCGCCGCATTTTTACGCGGTTTTTATGTCCGATGCCGTAAGATGCCTTCATTCATGGCTTTGACAACATAGAAACATGAGCGACACCTCGGCGCATCACAAAAGCAGTACGGCGGCCCTGACTCTGGCGGCAGTCGGCGTGGTCTACGGCGACATCGGCACCAGCCCGCTGTACACCCTCAAGACTATCTTCGACCCGGAGCACGGACTGACGCTGAACCAGCCCAATCTCTTCGGGGCGATTTCATTGATCTTCTGGGGGCTCACGCTGATCGTGAG
>DASRUW010000070.1:0-7388 GCA_035655255.1 Telluria sp.
CCGCGTCGAAGGCGCCCAGCTCCTCAACCGCGACTTCTGAAAATCGGGGACAGACCCGGTTTTCCCCCAAAACCGGGTCTGCCCCCGATTTTTTAGCACGATCGTTCTTTTTTCATCGTATAATGGGACTCCGTCAGTTCACCCCGGAGTCTTTCCGATGGCTTTACCTAGCGTGCTGCAGGGCTTGCGCCTGCCCGTGATCGCCTCGCCCATGTTCATCGCCAGCGGCCCGGCCCTGGTGGCCGCCCAGTGCAAGGCGGGCATCGTCGGGTCCTTCCCGGCCCTGAACGCGCGCCCGGCCGCGCTGCTCGACGAGTGGCTCGGCAACCTGAAGACGGAACTCGATGCGCACCGCGCGGCCCATCCCGATGCCGTCGTCGGACCCATCGCCGTCAACCAGATCGTCCACCAGTCCAACGACCGGCTGGAGCACGACGTCGAGGTCTGCGTGCGGCACCAGGTTCCGATCATCATTTCGTCCCTGCGCGCGCCGCCGCGCGAGATGCTCGATGCGATCCATGCCTACGGCGGCATCGTGCTGCATGACGTGATCTCGATCCGCCACGCGCACAAGGCGCTGGAGGCGGGCGTGGACGGCCTGATCCTGGTGGCGGCGGGCGCCGGCGGTCACGCGGGCACGCTGTCGCCGTTCGCGCTGGTGGGCGAAGTGCGCCGCTTCTTCGACGGGCCGATCGCCTTGTCAGGCTCGATCGCCAGCGGCGACGCGATCCTGGCCGCGCAGGCCATGGGTGCGGATCTGGCCTACATCGGCTCGCGCTGGCTGGCTACCCAGGAATCGAACGTGAGCGAAGACTACCGCGACGCGATTCTCCAGTCATCGGCCGCGGACATCGTCTACACCAACCTGTTCACCGGCGTGCACGGGAACTACCTGAAGAAGTCGATCGTCGCCGCGGGCCTGGACCCGGAGGCGCTGCCGGAAGCTGACAAGTCGAAGATGAATTTCGGTTCCGGCGGGAACACGGGCGCCAAAGCCTGGCGCGACATCTGGGGCGCCGGCCAGGGCGTCGGCCTGATGGAGGACGTGCCGACCACGGCGGACATGGTGGCCCGCCTGGAACGCGAATACCGCGCCGCCCG
The DNA here is from genome assembly GCA_035655255.1 of Telluria sp. GTDB lineage: Bacteria > Pseudomonadota > Gammaproteobacteria > Burkholderiales > Burkholderiaceae_D > Telluria. The sequence goes on from DASRUW010000070.1 coordinate 1,102, forward strand.
CGCTCGGATTGGGGTCTGACCCGGAAGGGTCGGGCCCCGGTTTTCAGAACAGTCGCTCGAACTCCTCCGGCGGCACCGGCTTGCTTTTCAGGTAGCCCTGATAGATATCGCAGCCGTGCCGCTCGAGGAAGGCGCGCTGCTCTTCCGTCTCCACCCCTTCGGCCAACACCTTGAAGCCCAGCGTGTGCCCCATGCTGATGATGGCCGCGGCGATCGCCATGTCGTCCACCTGGGCGGGAATGTCGCGGATGAAGCTGCGGTCGATCTTGAGCACGTCCAGCGGGAAGTGCTTGAGATACGCGAGCGAGGAATACCCGGTCCCGAAGTCGTCGATCGCCAGCCTGACGCCCAGCGCGCGCAGCCCATGCAGCGCGGCCACTGCCTCGTCGCCGCGGGCCATCAGCGCGCTCTCGGTCAGCTCCAGTTCCAGGTACTCGGGCGGATACCCCGTCTCCGCCAACACTTCCGCCACCATCGCGTGCACGTCCGAGTGCAGGAACTGGCGCGGCGCGACGTTCACCGCCAGCAGCAGCGGCGGATGTCCCGCATCCAGCCAGCGCTTGCCGATGCGGCAGGCCTCCTCCAGCATGAGGCGGCCGATGTCGTTGATCAGGCCCGAGCGCTCCGCGGCAGGGATGAAGCGGTCCGGCGGCACGATGCCGTAGTCCGGGTCGATCCAGCGCACCAGGGCCTCGGCGCCGACCAGGCGCCCCGTCGCCACGTCCACCTGCGGCTGGAAGAATGCGCACAGCTCGCGCCGGGCGATCCCCTGGTGCAGCCGGTTCTCCAGCTCGATGCGCTCGCGCGCGGCGCGCGTGAGGTGTTCGGAGAAGAAGCGGAAGCAGCCGCCCCCTTCCTGCTTGGCCAGGTACATGGCGGCGTCCGCGTGCTGCAGCAGTTCGGTGGTCGTCTCGCCATGGTCCGGATACACGCTGATGCCGATGCTCGAGCTGACGCGCACCCGCGCGCCGTTCGACAGCACCCATTGCTGGTCGAGCCATTCGATGACCTCGCGCGCCACCTGGCCGGCGTCCTCGCCGTGCGCCAGGCGCTCCAGGACGATGAAGAACTCGTCGCCACCCATGCGCGCGATGGTGTCGGTGTCGCGCAGCCGCTCGCGCAGGCAGTCGGCAACCTGGGTCAGCAGCTCGTCGCCGGCGATGTGGCCGTAGCTGTCGTTGATGTCCTTGAACCGGTCCAGGTCCAGCATCAGCACTGCCATGCTGCAGCGGTCCCGCTGCGCGCCGCGGATCGCCTGCTCCAGGTGGGACAGGAGCAGCAGGCGGTTCGGCAGTCGCGTCAGCGCGTCGTGGTGGGCCAGGTAGTCGAGCTTGCGCTCGGAGTCCTTCATCTCCGACACGTCGGCGAACACCCCGACGTAGTTGATGATCTCGCCCGCCTCGTCGCGCACGGCACTGATGCTGAGGAATTCGGGGTAGATTTCGCCATTCCGGCGGCGATTCCAGATTTCGCCGCGCCAGTAGCCCGTGGCCAGCACCGATTGCCACATCCCGGCGTAGAACGTTTCGTCGTGCCGGCCGGAGTTGAGGATCGACGGCTTCTGTCCCAGCACCTCGTCTTCCGAATAGCCGCTGATCTCGGTGAACGCCCGGTTGACCATGATGATGCGCGCGTCGCGGTCGGTGACCACGATGCCTTCGCGCGTGGTGTCGAACACGGCGGCGGCCTGGTACAGGCGGCGCTGGGTCGCCTCGTTCAGGGTCATGTCGGTGCTGGTGCCGGAGATCAGCCGGACCTTGCCGTCGGCGTCGCGCGTGGCGGCAAAGCGCGTCAACACGGGAACAAAGTGATGGTCGTGATGGCGCAGGTGCAGCAGGCGCGAGCCGGGCTCCTGGCCGGACCGGGCCGCATCGAGCAGGGTTTGCAGGGTCTGCGCCTCCCCCGCCGCGAGCAGGCCGAACATGAACGCGGGCGGCACCGGCTCCTTGTGCGGAGCGTAGCCCAGCATGCTCCACCAGCGCGGCGAGCAATACAGGCTGTCCCGCTCCAGGTCGAGTTCCCACCAGCCGTCGTTGGAGCCGGTGAGCACCCGGTTCAGGCGCGCTTCGCTGGCTTCGACGGCCGCTTCGTGGCGGTGTTGGGCGCGCTGCCAGGAACGCAAGGCCCCATACAGCAGGCTGGCGGTGACAAAGACGTAGAGGCCGCCCTTGAGCAGTTCGGCCTTGGCGATACTGGCCAGGCTATTCGCAAACGCAAGCGCGACGTGGCCGGAGATGGCGATCCACGCCATTGATCCGGCGGCAAACAGGAGTGCGATGCCCAGCGGCGTCCGGATGCGTGAAACGAGCCGGCCGCGCCATCCCATGCCCGCCTCGCGTCAGCGTGGTTTCAGGTCTTCGGGGCGGATCGCCCACAGGCCCGGCAGGTTGCGCCAGTAGCCGTAGGCGTCCATGCCGAAGCCGACCACGAACTTGTCCGGGATGGACAAGCCGATCACGTCGGCGGAAATCGGCTTGGCGCGCTTGATCTCCTTGTCCGCGAAGACGGCGATCACGACTTCCTTGGCGCCCATGTCGAGCAGGCGCTGCTTGACCTGGGCCAGCGTTTCGCCTTCGTCCAGGATGTCGTCCAGGACGATGATGGTGCGGCCCGACACGTTCGGACGCGGGATCACCTTCCAGACCACGCGGCCGCCCTGGTCGTCGTCCCCGTAGCGGGTGACGTGGATGTAATCGAATTCGAGCGGGAAGCGCAGCTGGGTGAGCACCTGGCCGGTAAACACCACCGCGCCGCCCATCACGGACAGCACGAGCGGGAATTCGGCGTCGCCGGCGCCGCCGTAGCGCTGGTTGAGGAAATCGGCCACGCGATGCACGGCCGCCTGGACGGCTTGCGCATCATAGATTTCGGTGGCCTTGGCCAGCAGCTCCTGGGCGCGCTGGTGGTGGAATTCGGGCAGGGTGGTGTCTCGGGTGTCCATGCCGTCATTATCGCCCAAAACAAGGGCCGTCTTCCACTATCTGTAGTCGCGTGCGTCCTCGATCACCTTGCCGTCGTTGGGCAGGCTGCCGCGCGGCGCCAGCCGGACCTCGCCACGCAGCTTGGTCACGTCGCGGATGGTCTCGACCAAGGCGTCGGCCAGGCCGGTGGCCTGGGGATCGTCCACCTCGCAGTGCAGCGTCATGACGTCCTGCGCCATCTGCCCGGACACCACCAGGCGCGCCTTGTGCACCGGCGGGTGGCGGCGCACGATGTTGTCGATCTGGGCCGGGTGCACGAACATGGCGCGCACCTTGGTGGTCTGGTCGGCGCGCCCCATCCAGCCCCGGATGCGGGCATTGGTGCGGCCGCAGGGGGAGGGCGGTGCGTCCGTCAGCAGGGCCGACAGGTCGCCGGTGGCGAAGCGCACCAGGGGATAGTCCTCGTTCAGCAGGGTGACGACGACCTCGCCCACCTCGCCGGGCGGCAGCGGCGTGCCGGTGCCGGGGCGGACGATCTCCACGATCACGTCCTCGTCCAGCACCATGCCGGGCTGGCGCACCCCGCCGCCGGCGGTCTCGTAGGCCACGGAACCCAGGTCCGCCGTGGCGTAGGTCTGCAGCACCTGCGGCACGCCGTTCGCTTCCAGCCACTGGCGCAGGGATTCGGGCAGCGCTTCGCCGCCCATCACGGCGCGGCGCAGGGAGCTGACGTCGGCGCCCAGTTCGCGCGCCTTTTCGATGATGATGCGCAGGAAGGACGGGGTGCCGACGTAGGTGTCCGGCCGCAGGTGGGCGATCGCTTCGACCTGCATTTCGGTCTGGCCGATGCCGGCCGGGATGACGGTGCAGCCGATGCGGGCCGCGCCGCCCTCGACCATGAAGGCGGCGGGGGTGAAATGGTAGGAGAAGCAGTTGTGGATCAGGCCACCCGCGCGCACGCCGCCCGCGTACAGCGGCCGCGCGAAGCGCCACCAGTCCTCGCCGCGCCCCTGTGGGTCGAAGATCGGTCCGGGCGACATGAACAGGCGCGCCAGGCCGCCGACCGGCGTCGCGTTCAGGCCGGCCAGGGGCGGCGCGCGGCGCTGGGCTTCGCGCAGGTCGGATTTGCGGGTGACGGGCAGCTGGGCCAGCGCGGCGCGGCTGCGGATGTCGCCCGGCTCCACCCCTTCCAGGATGGCGGCGAAGCCGGGTGCCTGCTTGGCGCGCGCGATATGGCCGGGCAGGGCCGCCATCAGCTCGCGTTCGCGTTGTTCGGGGTCGCGCGTCTCGCGCGCGTCCAGTACGTCGTGATTCATGCGGTGCCGCTTTCTCAGGCCAGCCAGCGCTTGCGGCGGCGGTAAAACTTCATCTCGCGGAAGCTCTTGCGCCCCGCGCCCGACACGCCGAGGTAGAACTCCTTGACGTCCTCGTTGCTGGCCAGCTCCTGCGCGCTGCCTTCCATGACCACGCGTCCGTTTTCCAGGATGTAGCCGAAGTCCGCGTAGCGCAGGGCGACCGTGGTGTTCTGTTCCGCCAGCAGGAAGGACACGTCCTCCTTGTGGTTCAGGTCGCGCACGATACCGAAGATCTCGTCCACGATCTGGGGGGCGATGCCCATCGAGGGCTCGTCCAGCAGGATCATGGACGGCTTGGCCATCAGCGCGCGCCCGATGGCGCACATCTGCTGCTCCCCGCCCGAGGTGTAGCCGGCCATGCTGGACCGGCGTTCCTTCAGGCGCGGGAAGTAGTGGTACACGCGCTCCAGATCCTGGCGCAGCTGGGCGCGCGAGATCTGGCGCGTGTAGGCGCCGGTCAGCAGGTTCTCTTCGATGGTGAGGTGGCCGAAGCAATGGCGCCCCTCCATCACCTGCGACAGGCCGCGCCGCACCAGCTCATTGGGCGTGAGCTGGTCGACGCGCTCGCCGTTGAAGACCACCTCGCCCTTAGTGACGTCGCCGCGCTCGCCGCGCAGCAGGGTGGAGATGGTCTTCAGGGTGGTCGACTTGCCGGCCCCGTTGGCGCCCAGCAGGGCGACGATCTTCCCGCGCGGGACCTGCAGGGACACGCCCTTCAGGACCAAAATCACGTGGTCGTAGATCACCTCGATGTTGTTGACCGCGAGGTAGGCGGGGCTGGCGTTGGTCGCTTCCATCTTATTTGGCGCAGGCAGGCGTGATCTTCTTCTCGGCGGCGTACTTGGCGGAGGATTCGTCCACGATCTTCTGGACCAGGGCCTTGTCGCCCACCACCCAGTTCGGCGTGACGGCGACCCACTTGCTGCCGTCCCACTGCTGCACCTTCACGGCGTGCGAGCCGCCATGGTCGTCACAGCTGGTCTTCACGGTCGGGAACATGTTCAGCACGCCGAGCGCCTTCTGGCGGGCTTCGTCGATGTTCAGGTTTTCCAGGCCCCAGCGGATCTGTTCACCGGTCATCACCTTGCCCTTGCCGAACTTCTCCTGTGCGGCGCGGATCGCCTCGGTCCACAGCACGCCTTCGGTCATCCCGCGCATGTGGTACACGGAGCCGATGCGGCTCTGGTCGGACAGGTTGCCCTTGCCGGCGCCATAGACCTTCTTGCGGATCTCGTCGATCACCGGGTAGTTGCCAGGCGTATTGAAGGTCATCGAGGTGTAGCCCTTGGCGGCGTCGCCGGCCGGCAGGGTGTCCTCCTCCGAGCCGGCCCACCACACGCCGAGCATCTTCTCGCGCGGGAAGCCATTGCGCTGCGCGGTCTTGATCGCGACGGAGTTCATCACGCCCCAGCCCCACAGGATCACGAAGTCCGGGTGGGCCTGGCGGATCTGCAGCCATTGGGACTGCTGTTCGTTGCCGGGCGGGGTGACGGGAATCTTCACCAGCTCGAAGCCCCACTTGGCTGCCTCCGCCTCCAGCACCGGCAGCGGCTCCTTGCCGAACGGGGAGTCGTGGTACAGGTGGACGATCTTCTTGCCTTTCAGGCTGCCGCCGCTCTTCTCGGCCAGGTACTTGACCATGGCCGCGGCCTGGTCCCAATAGGTGGAGATCAGGGGGTACACGTACGGGAAGACCTTGCCGTTGACGGCGTCCGAACGGCCGTAGCCGAGGGTCGTCAGCGGGATCTTGTCAGTGGCCACGCGGTCCAGGATGCCGTAGGCGATGCCGGTCGAGAGCGGTTCCACCAGCGAGGCGCCGCCGTTCTTGGCCTTCAAGCGCTCATAGCACTCGACGCCGCGCGACGGGTTATATTCGGTTTCGCATTCTTCCCAGCTCACCTTCACGCCATTGATGCCGCCGGTCGCATTCACCAGGTTGAAGTAGTCGATCGCACCGCCATAGAAGCCGGAGCCGCCCGCAGCGTAGGGGCCGACGCGATAGGAAAGCAGC
>DASRUW010000071.1:0-3043 GCA_035655255.1 Telluria sp.
AGATGGCAATTCGCCGCTTGCGTTTCGGCGGCCGCGCGCGGCGCGGGCGCCTGTTCCAGCACCACGTGGCTGTTCACGCCCCCGAAGCCGAAGGAGCTCACGCCGGCGCGCAGCGGCGTCCCATCCTGCGCATCCCACGGGCGTGCCTGGTCGAGAATGTAGAAGGGCGTGTCGTCGAGACGGATGCGCGGATTGAGCGCATCGAAATGCAGATTGCCGGGCAACGTGCGGTGTTTCATCGCCAGCAGGACCTTGATCAGGCCCGCGACGCCCGCCGCTGCTTCCAGGTGGCCGATGTTGGTCTTGACCGCGCCCAAGGCGCAGTAGCCGGAGCGGCTGCTGTCGCCGGCCGTCTTGGCGAAAGCGCGCACCAGGCCGTGGACTTCGATCGGGTCGCCGAGCGGCGTTCCGGTGCCGTGCGCCTCGACGTAGCCGATGGTTGCCGGATCGACGTTGGCCTGGCGCAGCGCCGCCGTGATGACCTTGGATTGGGCCAGCGCGCTGGGCGCCGTCAGCGAGCGCGTGCGCCCGCCGTGGTTGATCGCGACACCCTTGATCACGCCGTGGATACGGTCACCGTCCGCCAGGGCCGCGTCGAGCGCCTTCAAATACAGCAGTCCCCCGCCCTCGCCGCGCACATAGCCGTCGGCCGAGGCGTCGAAGGTCTTGCAGGTGCCGGTCGGCGACAGCATCCCGACCTTGCTGAAGGAGATGTAGCGGTCCGGCGTGGCGAGGATCGAGATGCCTCCAGCCAGGGCCGAAGTGCACTCGCCCGAGCGGATCGCGGCCACCGCCTGGGCCAGGGCCACCAAGGAGCTGGAACAGGCCGTGTCGACCGCGATGCTCGGCCCATGGAGATTGAAGAAGTAGGAAATCCGGTTCGGCAGGATCGTGTTGGCGTTGCCGGTGGCGCTGTGGCCCTCGACTTCGACGCCCGGTTGCTCCTGCAGCGTCTTGTAGTCGAAGTTGCAGGCGCCGATGTAGACGCCGACCGGCTGCCCGGACAGCTCCGCCGGCAGGCAGCCCGCGTCCTCGAAGCACTGCCAGGCCAGTTCCAGAAGGATGCGCTGCTGCGGATCGGTGCTGACGGCCTCGCGCGGCGAAATGCCGAAGAAGGCCGGATCGAAGCGCCCGGCGTTGGCCACGTATCCGCCCCACTTGCTGTGGGTCTTGTTCGACCCCGCCTGGCTGTCGCCGAAGTAGCGCCGCCAATCCCAGCGGTCGGCCGGCACCTCGCCGATGGAATCGATGCCGCCAAGAAGATTCGCCCAGAATTCCTCGTACGTGTCGGCGCCCGGAAGGCGGCATGACATCCCCACGATGGCGATATCACCGCCGTTGGACTGGCTGGCCTGGGAAGTCTCGTTCATGGTCCGCCCTGAAATGATCTCTATGGAAGGTGCGGACTGTACCCCTGCGCGGGCGGGGGCATGAACTGTCAGAGCTGACAGTTTCGATAAGTAAGGACAGCGGCCACAATGCCGTCTTTTTCGTGAGGGAGCGTTCGTGAAGTCGATTCCACACCAATTGGCGCCGCCCCGACTCAAGGCACTTCCCGCCGCCCTGCTCGGCCTGGCCATCGTGGCGCCGGGCGCGTGGGCCGGCGAGAAAGAGCCGGAACCGCCAGCCGGCGGGACGCCTCTGGCGACCGTTCTCGTCTCAGCCTCCCCCTTCGGCGCCCTGGGCGCCAGCGATTCCGCCAGCGTAGGCACCGTCACCCGCGCCGAGCTGGAAGCGCGCACGGTCTACCGGCCGGCCGAACTGCTCGAGACCACACCCGGCCTGATTGTCAGCCAGCACAGCGGCGAGGGCAAGGCCAACCAGTTCTACCTGCGCGGCTTCAACCTCGACCACGGCACCGACCTGCGCACCACCGTGGACGGCATGCTGGTGAACCAGCGCAGCCACGCGCACGGCCAGGGCTGGACCGACCTCAATTTCCTGATGCCGGAACTGTCGGTACGGATGGAATACAAGAAAGGGCCGTACTTCGCCAGCGAGGGTGACTTCGCCTCGGCCGGAGCCGTCTCGGTCGTCTACGCCGACGTGCTAAGCAAGGGCATCGCCAGCGGCACGGTGGGCGGCGACGGTTACCGGCGCGCCGTGCTGGCCGATTCGCCCAAGCTGGGGAGCGGCCACCTGCTCTACGCGCTCGAACTGGAACACAACGACGGGCCGTTCCGCTATCCCGAGGACTTCCGCAAGATCAACGGGGTGCTGCGCTACAGCGAAGGCGGATCGGCGCTGGGCTACAACGTGACGGCCATGGCCTACCACGGCAGCTGGAATTCCACCGACCAGATCCCGCGCCGCGCGATCGGTAGCACGATCGTGCGCGACCGCTTCGACACCATCGACCCGACCGACGGCGGCGCCTCCCACCGCTACAGCCTGTCCGGCGCCTGGCACCGCGCTGCCGACGGCGGCGTGGCCAAGGCAAACGCCTACGTCATCGACAATCGGCTGGAGCTGTTCTCCAACTTTACCTACTTCCTGGATGATCCCCTCAACGGCGACCAGTTCGCCCAGCCGGACCGCCGCATCACGACGGGCGCGAACGCGAGCTACCGCTGGGACACCAAACTGGGCGCGGCCGATGGCCAGACCACGGTCGGCCTGCAGCTCCAGAACGACAATATCCACAACGGCCTGTATCACACCAAGGCGCAACAGCGCATCGACTCGACCCGCAGCGACCACATCGTCGAATCCAGCCTGGGGCTGTATGCGGAGAATGCGACGAGCTGGATGCCCGGCCTGCGCACCATCGCCGGCCTGCGCCTGGACCGCTACCGCTTCGACGTCCAGAGCGACCTGGCCGCCAACTCCGGCAGCGCCACCGCGACCAGGATCAGCCCCAAGCTGAACGTCGTGTTCGGCCCCTGGCGCGACACCGAGTATTACCTGAATTTCGGCCGCGGCTTTCACAGCAACGATGCGCGCGGCACCACCATCAGTGTCGACCCCAAGACCGGCGACGCGGCCGAACGCGTGACGCCTCTGGCACGCTCCCAGGGCTACGAGGCCGGCGTGCGCACGCTGG
>DASRUW010000072.1:0-11440 GCA_035655255.1 Telluria sp.
GGCGGCTGCGATAAAACTGACGTTTATTAAACTACATGATGGAGACCCCAGATGCCCTTGATTTCGCTGCGCGCCCAGCCGCGGGTGAAGCCATGAGCCAGGTCACCCTGCGGGACATCGCGGAGGTCACCGGGCTGTCCATCGGCACGGTCTCGCGCGCCCTGAAGAACCAGGCCGGGATGACCGAGCAGACCCGCAACCTGGTGCACGAGGCCGCCGTGCGGCTGGGCTACGACTTCGGCCAGCTCAAGAAGTCCCGCATCCGCCGCATCGCCTTCCTGCTCCACAGCCAGCACAACACGCTGGCGTCCAGCCCGTTCTACTCGCCGGTGCTGCACGGCGCCGAGGAAGCCTGCCGGCGCGAAGGCATCGCCCTGTCCTTCATCGCGGTCGATCCGGCCGAGCCGGTGCTGGGCCTGATCCGCCTGCACCAGCCCGACGCCATCGTCTGCGCCGGCTTCTTCGAGCCGGAAGTGCTGGCTGCGTTGCAGCAGTCCGGCAAGCCGATCGTCCTGGTCGACATGCACCAGCGCGGCTTCACCTCGGTCAACCCGGACAACGTGCGCGGCGGCTACCTCGCCACGCAGCACCTGCTGCGCACCGGACGCAAGCGCATCGCCATGCTGTCCGGCTCGCTCGCCCACTACAGCATCCAGCAGCGCAACCGCGGCTTCCGCCAGGCCCTGTTCGATGCCAAGGTCTACGCCGATCCCGATCTCGAAGTGATCGTGCCGTCGATGGGCGAGGGCGACGAAGGCGTGGCCGAAGCCATGCGCACCTTGCTCAGCCTGCCCAAGAAGCCCGATGCCGTCTTCTGCTACAACGACAACACCGCGCTGGTGGCCATGAAGTACTGCCTGAACCAGGGCATGAAGATCCCCTACGACCTGGCCATCATCGGCTTCGACGACATTGCCGCCGCCGCGGCCGCCATTCCTCCGCTCAGCACCATGCGTGTGGACAAGGAGGCCCTGGGACGGGCCGGCGTCGAACTCCTGCTGAACCGGGCGGACGACAACCCATCCCAGATAACCGTGCCGGTCGAGCTCATCGTGCGCGAGAGCAGTTACGACGACTAATGCACACCTCACCCTGAAACAAGCCATGCCCAATTTCCCAGATTTCCGCAGCGCGGCCGTGCTGCTCGACCATGCGCGGCACACGATGCGCTTCTACCACCCGCGCGCGATCGATCCCGCCGGTGGGATGTACCACTACTTCAAGGACGACGGCACGGTCTACGACACGCGCCACCGTCACCTGGTCAGCAGCACCCGCTTCGTGTTCACCTATGCCATGGCCTACCGCCACTTCCATGATCCGGCCTACCTGGATGGAGCGCGTCACGCCGTGCGATTCCTGCGCGAGGCGCACCGCGACCCGGTCAGCGGCGGCTACGCCTGGATGCTGGACGGCCGCGACGTCGAGGACGGGACCCGGCACGCCTACGGCCTGGCCTTCGTGCTGCTGGCCTACGCGCATGCCACGATGGCCGGCCTGGACGAGGCACGGGCGTGGATCGGAGAGACCTTCGACGTGATGGAGCGGCGCTTCTGGGACGCGGATGCCGGCCTGTATGCGGATGAAGCCAGCGCGGACTGGAGCGTGCTGTCCAGCTATCGCGGCCAGAACGCCAACATGCACGCCTGCGAAGCGCTGCAGGCCGCCTGGCAGGCCACCGGCGAGCGCTGCTACCTGGAGCGGGCCTATACCATCGCCTCCAACATCACCCGGCGCCAGGCGGAGCGCTGCGGCGGCCTGGTCTGGGAGCACTACGACACCAAGTGGCAGCCGGACTGGCGCTTCAACATCGACGATCCTGAGAACCTGTTCCGCCCCTGGGGCTACCAGCCCGGCCACTTCACGGAGTGGGCCAAGCTGCTGGTGCAGCTGGAGGCGCGCGGCGCCGGTGTGCTGGAACAGGACCTCGGCTGGCTGCTGCCGACCGCGGAACGGTTCTTCCAGGTGGCGATGGAGAAGGGCTGGGACGCGCAATACGGGGGCGTCTGCTACTCGCTGGCGCCCGACCTGAGAGTGTGCGACGCGCACAAGTACTTCTGGGTGCAGGCCGAGAGCGCCGCCGCGGCGGCCATGCTGGCGCGGCGCACCGGCAACGACAGCTACTGGACCTGGCACCAGCGCCTGTGGGAATACAGCTGGACCCACCTGGTCGATCACGAGCACGGCGCCTGGTACCGCATCCTGGACCGCGAGAACCGCAAGCTCAGCGACGAGAAGAGCCCGGCCGGCAAGGTCGACTACCACACCATGGGTGCATGCTACGACATCGTGGCCGTGCTGGAGCGGGCCGGCGATGCGTGACGCGCCCGTGATGCTGTGCGCCGGCGAGGCGCTGACCGACATGATTCACCAGGGCGGCGAGACGTGGGAGAGCCGCGTCGGCGGCTCGGTCTGGAACGTGGCGCGCGCGCTGGCGACGCTGGGCGAACGCACCGCCTTCGCCGGCGCTATCAGCCGCGACCGTTTCGGCGATGCGCTGTGGGACGCCACGCAGGCCGCGGGCGTGGACCTGCGCCTGCTGCAGCGCGCCGACCGCGCGCCCCTGCTGGCCGTGGTGGAGCAGGGCGAACCGCCAAGCTACTTCTTCATCGGCACCGACAGCGCCGACCTGCATTTCGATCCCGCCGCGCTGCCGGACGGCTGGACCGCGGCGCTGCGCTGGGCCCATTTCGGCGGCATCAGCCTGGCGCGCGAACCCCTGGCCGGAAAGCTGGTAGCGCTGGCCGGGCAGCTGAAGGCGCAAGGCGTTGCGATCAGCTACGACCCCAATTACCGCAACGTGATGGATGAATCCTATGCGCCCACGCTGCGGCGCATGGCGGAACTGGCCGACGTGATCAAGGTGTCGGACGACGATCTGCGCGGCCTGTATCCGGGCTTGTCCCTGGAGGAGGCGCTGCGCCGGCTGCGCTCCCACAACCCTGGCGCCCTGTGCCTGCTGACGCGCGGCGGCCAGGGCGCCTCGCTGCTGCGCGCCGACGAGCGCTGCGACGCGCATGCGCCGGCCGTCCAGGTGGCCGACACGGTCGGCGCGGGCGACGCCAGCGTGGCCGGTCTGCTGCATAGCCTGGCGCGCCATGCGGACCGGCCGCTGCAGGCGCATCTTCACGCCGCGCTGGCGGCCGGCACCGCCGCCTGCCTCCATCCCGGCGCCACCCCGCCGCATCCTGCGGCCATGCACCGATTGTTCGAACAGCTTCAAGGAGAAGTATCGTGATCAGACGTAACCGCTTTGCCCCGTTCCATTCGGCCCTGTGCATCGTCCTGCTGGCGTTGCTGCCTGCCGTGGCACGGGCGGCGACGCCCACCCTGCGTCCGGTCACCGATGCCGAATCCGCGCTCCTGGCGCAGCGCGTCAAGGACGAAATGCGCCACGCCTGGCAGGGCTACAAGCAGTTCGCGTGGGGCCACGACGCGCTCAGCCCCCTGAGCAAGGCGCCGCGCGACTGGTACGCGCAGTCGCTCCTGATGACGCCCGTTGACGCGCTGGACACGCTGGTCATCATGGGCCTCAAGGACGAGGCCGACGAAGCGCGCGAATTGATCGCCACCCGCCTGTCCTTCGACCAGGACATGTATGTGCAGAACTTCGAGATCACGATCCGCCTGCTCGGCGGACTGCTCTCCGCCTACCAGCTGACGGGCGACGAGCGCCTGTTGGCCAAGGCGCAGGACCTGGGGCAACGGCTCCTGCCGGTGTTCGCCTCGCCGACCGGCACGCCCTATACCCACGTCAACCTGCATACCGGCCAAGTGCGCGGGAAGTTGAGCAACCCGGCCGAAACGGGCACGCTGGTCCTCGAATTCGGCATGCTGAGCCGCCTGACCGGGAACCCGGTCTACTTCGACAAGGCCAAGCGCGCGCTGGCCGAAACCTATCGGCGCGCCTCGCCGCTGGGTCTCGTCGGCTCCGCGATCGATGTCGAAACCGGGAAGTGGGTCAACACCGACGCGCATATCGGCGGCGGTATCGATTCGTATTACGAGTACCTGTACAAGTGCTATCGCCTGTTCGGCGACGCCGAGTGCAAGGCGATGTGGGATCACAGTATCGAAGGCGTCAACAAGGCGCTGGCCGACAAGGCTGGCGGCGCGCTCTGGTACGGGCATGCCGACATGACGACCGGCCGCCGCCTGAAGACGCAGTATGGCGCCCTGGACGCCTTCATGCCGGCCCTGCTGGCGTTGGGCGGCGACCTGCCGCGCGCGAAGGCGCTGCAGGAGTCCGGCCTGCGCATGTGGCGCCTGCACGGCATCGAGCCCGAGGCGCTGGACTACCGCCGCATGAAAGTGCTGTCGCCCGGCTATGCGCTGCGCCCGGAGATCATCGAGTCCGCCTACTACCTGCATCACTACACCGCCGACCCGCGCTACCGCGCCATGGGCCGCGAATTCTTCGAGGCGTTCGTGCACTATTGCCGCACCGAGGCCGGCTATGCCGCGCTGAAGGACGTGCGCAGCAAGAAGCAGGAGGACTCGATGGAAAGCTTCGTCTTCGCCGAGACCTTCAAATACTTCTACCTGCTGTTCGCGCCGAAGGATGCGCTGGACTTCGACGCCGTCACCTTCAACACGGAGGCGCATCCGCTGCGCCTGCCGGCGCGCTGAAAGGGGGCGGCCGTGTTCTCCACTTCCCGCCGCCTGTGCGGCCTGCTGGCTCTCGTGCTGCCGCTGGCCGCCCAGGCCGATACGCGTCCGGTCAACACCTTCATCGGCACCCAGGACGAAGGCAATACCTTCCCCGGTGCGTCGGCGCCGTTCGGCATGATCCAGGTGAGCCCGACCGGCGAGCACTATGCCGGCTGGCGCTACAGCGACGCGCGCATCCGCGGCTTCGGCCACTCCTACCTGTCCGGCGCCGGATGTTGGGAGCAGGGCGGGCAATTGCCGGTGCTGCCCGTCACCGGCAGCATCGGTCCGGGCGGCGACTTCGATACGTCCAAGGCCGCCAGCTTCGACTACAAACGCTATGCCGCCGCCTACACCCATGAGGGCGAGGTCGGCGAGGCCGGCTACTACAAGGTCAAGCTCACCAGCTACGGCGGCATCACGGCGGAAGCCGCCGCCTTGACCCGCGCGGCGGCAGAACGCTATACCTTCGCGCCCGGTACGGCGAGCGGCCACCTGCTCCTCAACCTGGGGCAGGCGAACGAGCGCCATTCCGTGGTCGGCAGCGAAGTGCGGATCGTGGACTCGCGCACGGTGGAAGGCAAGATCACTACCAAGAGCTTCTGCGGCGGCGCGCAGTACGCGACCTGGTTCCGCATGGTGTTCGACCAGGCGTTCAGCGCCCACGGCATCTGGGACGACCGCGGCGGCTTCCCGGGCGCGAACGGTCCGAGCCAGCAGGGCGACAGCCGTCCGCACGGCGTGTGGCTCAGTTTCGATCTGCGGCGCGGTCCGGCCGTCACCGCGGTCAGCGCGATTTCCCACGTCGATGCGGAAGGCGCGCGCATCAACCTGGAAGCCGAGGGCATGGCCGGTGATCAGCCGCTGGCCTTCGATGGCATGCGTTCGAAGGCGCAGGGGACCTGGCAGCGCGAGCTGGCCAGCGTGCGCATCGAAGGCGGCAGCGGCGACGACCGCACCGTGTTCTATACCGCGCTCTATCACGCCCTGCTCCAGCCGCTGACCGGCAGCGATGCCGACGGGCGCTATCGCGGCTATGACGACGCGATCCACTCCGCGCAGGGCTGGACCTACTACGAATTCTTTTCGCTGTGGGACACCTACCGTGCGCAGAACCAGTTGCTGGCGCTGCTGCGCCCGCAGCGCGCGCGCGACATCGCCAATTCCGTGCTCAAGATCCGCGAAGAGGGCGGCTGGCTGCCGCGCTGGGGCTACGCCAACTTCGACACCAACGTGATGACCGGTGATCCGGTCACCCCCTTCCTGGTCGACCTCTGGCGCTTCGGTGCGTTGAAGGGCCGCGAGCGCGAAGCCTACGCCGCCCTGCGCGAGAACGCTTTCGGGGTGCCCCCGCATGGCAACCGCGCGCAAGGCCGCGCGGGCAATCCCAGCTACCTGCGCCAGGGCTTCGTGCAATACGACCGCGGCTTCGTCGCCAAGGGCATGGACATCGATCCGCATCACGGGGCCTCGGCCACGCTCGAATACGCACTGGCAGATGGCGCGCTGGCGGCGATGGCCAAGTCGCTGGGCCGGACAAAGGACGCGCAGCTGCTGTCCCAGCGCGCGCTCAACTGGCGCAAGGTGTGGGATGCGGACGTGGTGGACGGGCCGACCGGCCTGCATGGCTTCCCGCGTCCGCGCCTGCTGGATGGCAGCTGGTTCGCCGACGTGGGCGGCGGCTACGACCCGCGCGGGGAGCGCGGCTTCCACGAGGGCACGGCCTGGCAGTATCAGTGGCTGGTGCCGCAGGATGTCCCCGGCCTTGCCGCGGCGATGGGAGGGGCGGCAGCCGCCGCGCAGCGCCTGGACCGCTTCTTCGACTACGACGCCGTGCAGGCCGATCCGGCGGCCGTGCGCAAGTCCTGGGTCGTGGGCCCGTACAGCTACTACAGCCAGTTCCGCTACAACCCGAACAACGAGCCCGACCTGCATGCACCCTGGATGTACACGCTGTTGGGGCAGCCGTGGAAGACCACCATCGTGCTGCGCGCGGCGGAGACGCTGTTCGGGAACAGCCCGAGTGGCGTGACCGGTAACGACGACCTCGGGACCATGTCTGCGTGGTACCTGTTCAGCGCACTCGGTTTGTATCCGGATGCGCCGGGCAGCGGCCGCTTCCTGCTGCACGCTCCGCGCTTCCCGCGGACGGAGATCGACCTGCCGCAGGGCCGGGTGCTGCGCATCGAAGCGCCCGCGGCCCGGCCGGGTGAGCGCCGCTTCGTCCAGTCCGTGAACTGGAACGGACGTCCGCTCACCCGCGTGTGGCTGGACTGGGAACAGCTGCAGGCGGCCGGCACGCTGCAGTACCAACTCGCCCCCGAGCCGCCGACCGCGGGCTGGGGCACGCATGCGCGCGACCTGCCGCATGCGCCGGCCAGCATCGGCCCATGAAACCATGACAGGAGACCATCACATGGAACACGTTTCGCGGCCGTCCACGCTGCAGCAAGCCCGCGCGGACGGGAACACCGGGCCGCTTATCATCGTCACTATCCTGTTCTTCATGTGGGGACTGCTCACGGCGCTGAACGACGTGCTGATCCCGCACCTGAAGGCGCTCTACACCTTGACCTACGTGCAGGCGATGCTGGTGCAGTTCTGCTTCTTCGGCGCCTACTTCCTGGTGTCGCTGCCGGCCGGCGCCCTGATCCGCCGCATCGGCTACCAGAACGGCGCCGTGGCCGGACTGGTCATCGCCGCCGGCGGTTGCGCGCTGTTCTACCCGGCGTCCAATAGCGGCTTCGGACTGTTCCTGCTCGGCTTTTTCGTTCTGGCCGCCGGAATCACGATCCTGCAGGTCGCCGCCAATCCTTACGTGACGGTGCTCGGCGAGCTGCGCACGGCCTCGAGCCGGCTCACGCTGACCCAGGCCTTCAATTCGCTGGGCACCACGGTGGCGCCGACCTTGGGCGGCATCCTGATCCTGTCCGGCAGCGCGCTGGGCGTGGCCGAACTGGCGCAGCTGCCGGCCGCGCAGCAATTGGCGTACCGCGCGGCCCAGGCGGCGAGCGTCCAGAAGCCCTACCTGGTCCTGGCGGGCGCGCTCCTGCTGCTGGCGCTGATGTTCTACTTTGCGCGCCTGCCCGCGATCGACCACGACGACAGCGCACTGCATCTGGACAGCGGCGCCGCGCATTCCGTGCTGTCGCATCCGCACCTGGTGCTGGGGACAATCGGCATCTTCCTGTACGTCGGTTCCGAGGTCAGCATCGGCAGTTTCCTGATCAACTTCCTGGGCGAGCCGGGCATCGCCGGCCTGGCGCCGGCCGAGGCTGCCCACTACGTCAGCTACTACTGGGGCGGCGCGATGGTCGGACGCTTCATCGGCTTCGCCGTCATGCGCTACGTGAGCCCGGGCAAGGCGCTCGCCTTCAATGCGGCCAGTTCGATCGCGCTGGTGGCGGTCGCGATCTTCGGGCATGGCCAGGTGGCGATGTGGGCGATCCTGGCGGTTGGCCTGTTCAATTCGATCATGTTCCCGACGATTTTCAGCATGGCCCTGTACCGGCTGGGGAAGTTCACCGGGCAGGCGTCCGGCATCCTGTGCATGGCTATCGTCGGCGGCGCCGTGGTGCCCTTCATCCAGGGCGTGTTGGCCGATTCCCTGGGTTTGCAGTGGTCTTTCCTCGTGCCGGCGGCGGGGTATGCCTTCATCCTCTATTTCGGCGTGAAATATGCGGGCTTGTACGAGAAGGGCGTGAACGCGTGACCAGGCGGGCAGCAGTCGGCGCTTGACTGTGTTACTGTCTGTCGGTGGCATGTCGTCCGGCCGATTTCGGCGCGCCGGTTGTGCGTAACATCGCCATATCGTCTCCAGTCACGCTGGAAAAAAGGGAGTCATATGAGCCTCTCTGCTTTTGTCCTCTCCAACATGAGCGAGATTCTCGCAGAGTGGACGGACTTCGCGAAGAAGGCCGCGCCGGCTGGCGGAGAGATGTCCACGCTGGCCCTGACCGACCACGCCGAAGCGATCCTGCGCGAGATTGCAGCCGATATCGAGAGGCAGCAGAGCGGGCGCCAGCAATACGAAAAGTCGCGCGGTGAGATGCCGCATGAGCAGGGAAGCGCGGCAGCCGTGCACGGACGGCTGCGGCATGCCAGCAATTTTTCTCTCCAGCAGCTAAGCGCGGAGTTCCGGGCCCTGCGGGCGACGGTATTGCGCCTGTGGTTGCCCAGTGTCCAGCAGATGTCGGAAACGACGGTGTATGAAATGGTCCGCTTCAACGAGGCGATTGATCAGGCCCTGGCGGAGTCGATCAAGACGTTCTTGGCGCAGGCCGACAGCACCCGGGATTTGTTCCTGGCGGTGCTGGGGCACGACTTGCGCGCGCCGCTGGCGACGGTGTCGCTGGCCGCCGATCTGCTCATGCGGCCCAACCTTCCGAAGGATCAGGTAACCGGCCTCGGGCAGAAGGCGAAGCACAGTACGATGCTGATGAGCGCGATGGTAACCGATCTGCTGGGGTTCACGCGGGTGCAAATGGGGGCGGGTTTGCCGACCACGCCCTCGATGACCGACGCGCTTGCCGTTTGTACGGCCGCGGTGACCGATGCGCGCGCCATGTACCCGGGCAGCACCATCGTGTTTCGCCCGGACGGCAATCTCGTTGGCTTATTCGATGCCGTACGCTTGCAGCAATTGCTGACCAATCTCCTGATCAATGCCGCCCAGTACAGCGCGAAGGGCCGGGAGGTCGTCCTGGAAGCAGGCGGGACGGCTGACGCAATTACCTTCAACGTCCGCAACATCGGGCCGGTGATCCCGCCGGAAGCGCTCAAGACGATCTTCCAGCCTCTGGTCCAGCTCGACAAGGATGTGGAAGGCGACCCCAGGCCGAAGACGAGCCTGGGTCTCGGTCTGTTCATCGCGCACGAAATCACCGTGGCCCACCATGGCGAAATCAACGTGACCTCGAATGCGACCGAGGGAACGGTCTTTTCGGTCAAATTCCCCCGCCAAGCCTGATCGAAGATCGGCCGGGAACACCGGAGGCGGGGTGGAAATGCAAAAACGCCACCCGGAGGTGGCGTTTCATTTTTTTGTTCTTGGTGGCCCGGGGCGGAATCGAACCACCGACACAAGGATTTTCAATCCTCTGCTCTACCAACTGAGCTACCAGGCCAAGAGAGGCATAATTATAGCAGCTCTTCCGGAAGTTGCAAGAGTCTGTTGCGTCTGCATTATGGGACGCGGCGCTATAATGCCCCCATATGACTACCACCGCTAGATCCGCGCGCAGCGACGTGTGCATTGTGGGCGACGGCGCGATCGCCAAGACGGCGGCGCTGGGCCTGTCCCAGGCCGGCTACAGCGTGACCCTGTTGTGTCCGCACGCACCAACTGCACCTAGGGCGACCGGGACGGACCGGCCGTGGGATGTGCGGGTCTACGCCCTCAATCATACGGCGCACTCCCTGCTGTCCTCCCTCAAGGTGTGGAGTGCGCTGGAGATGGAACGCGTGGCCCCGGTGGAGTCGATGCAGGTGCGCGGCGACGGCCCGCGCGCCGGGGACCTGACCTTCGACGCGTACGGCGCCCGCGTCGGCGCCCTTACCTGGATCGTCGAGGACAGCAACCTGAATCAGGCCCTGGACGCGGCCCTGCGTTTCGCCCCCAACGTGCAGATCGTGCGCGGCAAGGCCGTGGCCCTGGACGGCACTGGCCCCTTCGCGCGGGTCACTCTGGCCGACGGCGCGGTGCTGGAGGCGGAGCTTGTGCTGGGGGCGGACGGCGCCCAGTCCTGGGTGCGCGGCCAGTGCGACATCGGCTACGACTACCGCTCCTACCACCAGAACGCGATCGTCACCAACTTCAGCTGCGCGAAACCGCACCACGGCGTGGCCCACCAGTGGTTCACCTGCGCGGAGGGCATCATCGCGCTGCTGCCGTTGCCGGGCGACCGCGTATCCCTGGTCTGGTCCGCACCTGAGGCGCTGGCCGAGACGCTCATGTCCGAGACCTTGTCCGAGCTGGCGGTGCGCCTGGCGGCCTACAGCGAGGAGCAGCTTGGCCCGCTGCGGCCGCTGGTGCCGGAGGAGGTCAAGTCCTTCCCCTTACGGATCATCCGCCCGCACAGCATCGTGGCGCCGCGCGTGGCGCTGGTGGGCGACGCGGCGCACGCCGTCCATCCGCTGGCCGGCCACGGCATGAACCTCGGTTTCGGCGACGTGGCCGACCTGCTCAAGACGCTGGCCGGGCGCGAGCCGCAGCGCGGCATCGGCGACGCCCGCGTGCTGGCGCGTTACGCCCGCGCGCGCAAGGAGGACGTGCTGCTTATGCAACTGGCCACGGACGGCTTGGAACGCCTGTTCGGAACGGATTTCGAGCCCGTGCGCGCAGTGCGCAATTTCGGATTAAACTTGCTCGATAAATTTCCGGCGCTGAAGCGACGCATGGTGTCGCAGGCCCTCGGGAAGTGATTCGCACCTTTGGAGAACCCATGTTGAAAAGTAAACTGGCGCTGCTGATGGCGGCCCTCACCGTCGCCTCCTGCGCGCGCGCCGAACCGTCCGTCGAGGACACCATCCGCCGCACCATCGAGCCGCGCCTGTCCAACGGCGCCAAGATCGACAGCGTGCGCGCCACGCCTTACGCCGGCTTGTATGAAGTGCGCGTGGGCGGCGAGATCCTCTACACGGACAAGAAGGGCGAGTACATCGTCATGGGCCAGGTGTTCGAGGCCAAGAGCTCGCGCAACCTGACCCGCGAGCGCCTGGACGAAATCAACAAGATCAAGTTCTCGGACCTGCCGCTGGAGTCGGCCATCAAGTACGTCAAGGGCGACGG
>DASRUW010000073.1:0-4434 GCA_035655255.1 Telluria sp.
GGCCTTCGAGCGTGAGTTCCGGGTCGAGAACCTGATCAAGCTGGAACAGAACTACCGCTCCCATGGCCACATCCTCGACGCGGCCAACGTCCTCATTTCGAACAACACCCGCCGCCTCGGCAAGAACCTGCGCACGGACGCGGGCCAGGGCGAGCCGGTGCGCGTGTACGAGGCGTCCAGCGACCTGGAAGAGGCCCAGTGGATCATCGACGAGGTGAAGAGCCTGATCTCGGACGGCATGAAGCGCGACGAAATCGCGATCCTGTACCGTTCCAACGCGCAGTCGCGGGTGATCGAGCACGCGCTGTTCGCGGCTTCGCTGCCCTACCACGTGTACGGCGGCCTGCGTTACTTCCAGCGCGCGGAGGTGAAGCACGCCATCGCCTATCTGCAGCTGATGGACAATCCGCACAACGACTCGGCCTTCCTGCGCGTGGTGAACTTCCCGGCGCGCGGCATCGGCGCGCGTTCGCTGGAGCAGCTGCAGGATGCGGCGCGCCAGTACGGCATCTCGCTGTACGCCGCCGTGCCCTACATGACGGGCCGTCCCGGCTCGCTGCTGGGGGCCTTCGTCAAGCTGATCGAAAGCACCCGCTTCGAGACCCAGCAGATGGCTCTGCCGGAGCTGGTGCGCGTGGTGCTCGATGCGTCGGGCCTCATCGCCTTCTACCAGGGCGAGAAGGAAGGCCAGGACCGCATCGAGAACCTGGAGCAGCTGGTCAACGCCGCCACCCAGTTCGTCCAGGAGGAGGGCTTTGGCGCCGGGGCGCCGGCCCATCTCGGCCCGCAGGCGCAGGCGCAGGCCGGCACGCCGGTGGTGAACGAGGATGGCATCGAGATCCTTGACGCCGACGCGCCGCTGGCGACCGTGATGTCGCCGCTGTCGGCCTTCCTGTCGCATGCCTCGCTGGAGGCGGGCGACGCCCAGGCCCAGGCCGGGCAGGATGCGCTGCAGCTCATGACGGTGCACTCGGCCAAGGGCCTGGAGTTCGACGCGGTTTTCATCACGGGCCTGGAGGAGGGGCTGTTCCCGCACGAGAGCAGTTCGCGCGAGCTCGATGGCGTCGACGAGGAGCGGCGCCTGATGTACGTGGCGATCACGCGCGCCCGCAAGCGCCTGTACATGAGCTTCACGCAGGCGCGCATGCTGCATGGACAGACCCGCTACAACATCAAGTCGCGCTTCTTCGACGAACTGCCGGAGGAGTCGCTCAAGTGGATCACCCCGCGCATCGAGCGCAACTGGTTCGCCAATAACAGGAAGAGCGCCTGGGACGAGCCGTCCTTCGGTGGCGGCGTGGACAACCGCATCGCGCAGCAGATCAAGCAGAAGTCGGGCGCGACGGGCGCCGGCTGGCGGATCGGGGAATCGGTCGCCCATGCCAAGTTCGGCGAGGGCGTGATCGTCAACCTGGAAGGCAGCGGCACCAATGCGCGCGCCCAGATCAACTTCGGCAAGGCCGGCATGAAGATGCTCGACCTGTCGGTGGCCAAGCTGGAACGCATCTAAGAGTCATCCCCGCCTGCGCGGGGATGACAGTCAGGCGTCGAGATTGGGCGTGCCGAACATCTGCCGGTACCCCGCATACAGCGCGCACTGGAGCAGCAGCAGGAACACGCACACCAGCCACATCACGATCACGCGCGCCGCGTTGGGTCCGAACAGTCCGAACAGCATGGCCGCCAGCGTGCTCGTGACGAACATGGTGACCATCCATCCGAACAGCAGCACGAAGAATACCCGCGCCGCGCGCAGGGTCGCCACTACGCTGTAAAACACCGCCTTACCCACGCCCATGTGCTGCCACGCCGCCAGCGGCGCCGCGAAGGCCAGTGAGACCATGATCATGAGGTTCAGCAGGGAGATCAGCAGCAGCGGCAATATCGGGCTCATGTCGATGTCCTTGCCGGCGGCGGGATTGTTCATCCCTTCGATCAGCGCGCGCAATGCCGATTCGTCGACGATGCCGATCGCCAGCAGCAATAGCGCGCCCGCCACCGCGAGATAGACGCCGCCCACGCCGAGCAGGCGCCTGAACAGCGGCTGGCGAAAGCCCGTTGCCAGCACCGGCAGGGTCACGCGGCGCTGCTGGTCCGCCAGCGCGCAGCCCTGCATCAGCGACATCGAAAAGCAGGGCATCAAGAGCAGCGCGATGAAGGGGCCGACGAAGGGAATCCCGGACAGCAGGCTGCTGGCCAAGAAATTCAGGAACAGCAGGGCGGTCAGGGCGCCGGGCTGGCGCCGGAACAGCGCGAAGCCCTGTTTGAACCACAGCCAGCCGGTCATCGCCGGCAGGTCGGAAACGGCACGGTCGGTCATGGAATCAGCGGCGGCGCGGCCACGGCGATACGTTCGCGCAGGATGCGCTCGAAATGGGTCGGGTCGTGCGGCGTGAGCATCTCCGCTTCACGCGGCAGGTGGAAGTCGTACAGGCGCGACATCCAGAACCGCAATGCGGCCGCGCGCAGCATGGGCTGCCAGGCCTCCCGGTCGTGCACCGCGAACGGACGCACGCCGTGGTAGGCGTCCAGCAGGGCGCGCACGCGGGCCGGGTCCAGCACGCCGGTGTCCAGGTCCACGCACCAGTCGTTGACGGTGACGGCCACGTCGAACATCCAGGTGTCGACGCCGGCGAAGTAGAAGTCGAAGAAACCGGTCAGGCGCTCGCCGTCGAACATCACGTTGTTGCGGAACAGGTCGGCGTGCACCGGGCCGCGCTCCAGCACCTTGTACAGGTCGGACGCGCCGAACGCATTCTGGAAATGCATCTCGGAGCGCAGCAGGTCTGCCTTGTCGTCCGGGAGGTAGGGCAGCACCTTGGGTGCCGTCTCGTTCCACCATTCCAGGCCGCGCAGGTTTGGTTGGTACAGCTTGAAATCGCGCCCGGCCAGGTGCATTTTCGCGAGCATGGCGCCCACCGCCGCGCAGTGCACGGGTTGGGGCGCGAGCTGGGACTCGCCTTCGAGTTTGCTGACGATGGCGGCCGGCTTGCCGTGCAGGGGCACGCACAGCTGGCCCTCCGCGTTCGGCACCGGGGCCGGCACCAGCACGCCGCGTTCGGCCAGGTGGCGCATCAGTTCGAGGTAGAACGGCAGCTGGTCGAAGTCCAGGTTCTCGAAGATGGTCAGGACGTATTCGCCGCGGTCCGTGGTCAGGAAGAAGTTGCTGTTCTCGATGCCCGAGGCGATGCCGCGCAGGGCGCGCGCCTCGCCCAGCGGGAACTGGCGGATCCAGTCGTGCAGCTCGTCCAGCGTGACGGAAGTGAAGACGGCCATGTCAGCCCGCTTACTTCGCAGGCTTGGCGTCTTCCGCCGGACGCGGGGGCGGCGGCACGGGCGCGGCCTCGGTTTCGGTCTGCTGTTCGCCTTCCTGCTTTTTCTTCTTGGTGCCGATGTCGAATTCGAGCACCTTCCAGGTCGGCGCGCGCACCGATCCGGCTTCCGCGGTGCCCGGCTGGGCGTTCCCGGCCGGGACGTTCGGCTTCATCGTGTAGTGGCTCTTGCCCGCCTGGACCTCCACTTCGGTCACGCGGCCGCCTTCCTTCTTCTCGGTGATCTGGGTATGCGGCTTGGACGGCAGGATGGTCACCGGCGTGTCGCTGCCCGCCTCGATGGTCTCGAGCTTGGGCGGCGCCTCGCTGGGCTTTTGCTGCGGTTCGGCGGCCTGCTGGGCGTGAACCGTTCCGGCCAGTCCAAGTGCGAGGAGGGAAACGAGAATTGGGGTGCGGCGCATGGTGTTCGCGAGTGGGGTGAATGGTGTTTTATCCATTGTAACAAACCGCCGTCCGTACAGTGTAAATCCGGCGAATCGTCCCCATCTGTGGCTGGCCGGATGATGCGATAATGCCGGCTTGTCGCGCCTTACCACTACGCCTCCCCATGGAAAATACCCTGCTGTTAGTCGACGGATCGAGCTATCTGTACCGCGCGTTCCACGCGCTGCCGGACCTGCGCAGCCCGGACGGTTTCCCCACCGGCGCCATGCACGGCATGGTCAATATGCTCAGGCGCCTGCGCGCCGATTACCCGGCGGCCTATATCGCCTGCGTGTTCGACGCCAAGGGCAAGACCTTCCGCGACGACCTGTATAGCGAATACAAGGCGCACCGCCCGTCCATGCCGGAGGACCTGGCCAAGCAGATCGAACCGATCCACGAGGCCGTGCGCCACCTGGGCTGGCCGATCCTCATGGTGGAAGGGGTGGAGGCGGACGACGTGATCGGCACCCTGTCCGTACAGGCCACCGCGCTGGGCATGAAGACCGTGATCTCGACCGGCGACAAGGACCTGGCCCAGCTCGTGAACGAGAACGTCATGCTGATCAACACCATGACCAACGAGAAGCTGGACGAGGCGGGCGTGCTGGCCAAGTTTGGCGTGCCGCCCAACCGCATCATCGACTACCTGACCCTGATCGGCGACACGGTCGACAAC
>DASRUW010000074.1:0-2055 GCA_035655255.1 Telluria sp.
CATTCGGGGCGGCGGCAGCAAGGACTGGTATGGCCAGGCCTTCGACGGCGACATCCTCGACACGCGTCCCTACACCGGCATCGTCGCCTACGAGCCGACGGAGCTGGTGATCACGGCGCGCTGCGGCACGCCGCTGGCCGAGGTCGAGGCGGCGCTGGCCGACAACCGGCAGTTCCTGGCGTTCGAGCCGCCGCACTTCGGCCCGGGCGCCACGCTGGGCGGCGTGATCGCGAGCGGTTTGTGCGGACCGCGCCGCGCGACTGCCGGTGCGGTGCGCGATTTCGTGCTGGGCGCCGTGCTGATGGACGGGCAGGGCGACGTGCTGCACTTTGGCGGCCAGGTGATGAAGAACGTGGCTGGCTACGACGTGTCGCGCCTGCTGGCCGGTTCGCTCGGCACCCTCGGGCTGATGCTGGAGCACTCGATCAAGGTCCTGCCGCGGCCGATGGCGGAGACGACGCTGCGGCTCTCCATGAGTGAGATCGATGCCTTGCGCGCGCTGAACGAGTGGGCCGGGCAGCCGCTGCCCATTTCCGCCAGTTGCTGGCACGCGGGCGAGCTGACGGTGCGCTTGTCCGGCGCGGAGCCCGCGCTGCGGGCCGCGCGCCGCGTGCTGGGGGGCGAGGAGGTGCCCGATGCAGCCGCGTTCTGGCAATCGCTGCGCGAGCAACAGCACCATTTCTTCGCCACCGCCGCCAACGGTCATCCTCGCGCAAGCGGGGGGCCCTGGTCGGATGCACAGCCGACCGAGTCCGTGCGCGGGGATGACGGCGAGGCGCTGTGGCGCCTGGCGCTGCCATCCACGGCCAGCGCGCTGGTGGTCGGCGGCGAGCAGCTGATCGAGTGGGGCGGCGCGCAGCGCTGGCTGAAGGCGCCGGGCGACGCTGCCAGTGCGGCCCGCATCCGCGCCAGCGTCGCAGCCGCGGGCGGGCACGCCACGCTGTTCCGCGGCGGCGACAAGTCCATTGGCGTGTTCCACCCGCTGGCCCCGGCGCTGGCCAGGATCAATCAGCGCATGCGGGACGCGTTCGACCCGGCCGGCATCTTCAACCCTGGACGAATGTACTGATGCAAACCAAGCTGGCCGATTTCATCAAGGGCACGCCCGACGGCGACGAAGCGGAAGCGATCCTGCGCGCCTGCGTCCATTGCGGGTTCTGCACGGCCACCTGTCCTACCTACCAGGTGCTCGGCGACGAACTGGATGGCCCGCGCGGCCGCATCTACCTGATCAAGCAGGTGCTGGAAGGCGCGGCGCCGACGGAAAAGACGCAGCAGCACCTGGACCGCTGCCTCACCTGCCTCAATTGCGAGAGCACCTGTCCCTCCGGCGTGCGCTACGGCCGCCTGATCGACATCGGCCGCCGCGTGGTGGAGGAGCGCGTGCCGCGCCCTGCGGCCGAACGGACCAGGCGCGCGTTGCTCAAGGAAGGCCTCACGCGCAAATGGCTCTTCAGCCCCGCCTACAAGCTGGGGCAGGCGGTGGCGCCGCTGCTGTCCCCCGGATTGCAGGACAAGTTGATCCGCAACGCGCGCGCGGGCACATGGCCCCGGCGCAGCCACGCACGCAAGATGCTCCTGCTCGACGGCTGCGTGCAGCCGGCCATGGCGCCCAACATCAACGCGGCTACGGCGCGCGTGCTCGACGCGCTTGGCGTGGAACTGCTGGTCGTGCCGCAGGCCGGATGCTGCGGCGCGGTTCGCTACCACATGAACGACCAGGCGGGCGGCCTGGACGACGCGCGCCGCAATATCGACGCCTGGTGGCCCCGGGTGCAAGAGGCCGAGTGCATCCTCACCACCGCCTCGGGGTGCGGCCTGATGGTCAAGGAGTATGGCGAGCTGCTGCGCCACGATGCCGCGTACGCCGCCAAGGCCAAACGCATCTCCGACATGGCGCGCGACCTGTCCGAAGTCCTGCCCGAATTCACGGAGCCGCTGGCGGACGCCATGCAGGGCAAGCTGGCCGGGCGCGTGGCCTGGCATCCGCCGTGCACCCTGCAGCACGGGCAGCGCATCCGCGGGAAAGTGGAAGACCTGCTGCGCGCGGTCGGC
>DASRUW010000075.1:0-6587 GCA_035655255.1 Telluria sp.
AGCTACACCAAGACCGACCTGCCGCGCGGCCTGTACTTCGACATGGACTGGGCCGACACGAAGAAGGTGATGCCCGTGGCATCCGGCGGCATCCACGCCGGCCAGATGCACCAGCTGATCGACCTGTTCGGCGACGACGTGATCCTGCAGTTCGGCGGCGGCACCATCGGCCACCCGCAGGGCATCCAGGCCGGCGCCGTGGCCAACCGGGTCGCGCTCGAAGCGATGGTCAAGGCCCGCAACGAGGGCAAGGACATCCTGAACGAGGGGCCGGACATCCTGCGCCGCGCCGCCCAGGGCTGCGGCCCGCTCAAGGCGGCGCTCGATACCTGGGGCGACATCAGCTTCAACTACCAGTCCACCGACGCGAGCGACTATGCGGCCACGCCGTCCGTCGCCGCCTGATACAGGAGCACAGACCATGATGACCAATCCCACCGGCCGCCTGACCCAGGGCCAGTTCAGCTTCCTGCCCGACCTGACCGACGAGGAGATCGCCGCCCAGGTGCGCTATGGCCTCGGCAAGGGCTATGCCTGGAGCGTCGAGTACACGGACGACCCGCACCCGCGCAACACCTACTGGGAGATGTGGGGCATGCCGATGTTCGAGCTGCGCGATTCGGCCGGCGTGCTGATGGAGCTGAAGGCCTGCCGCGCCGCCTTCCCGCGCCACTACATCCGCCTGATGGCCTTCGATTCCGTGCGCGGCGTGGAGTCGATCACGATGAGCTTCATCGTCAACCGCCCCGCGCACGAACCGGGCTTCGCGCTGGAACGCCAGGAAAGGGCGGGGCGGACGATGCAATACGCGGTGCGCTCGTATGCCGCGGACGCGCCGGAAGGCCAGCGCTACGCGAGCGAGTAGGACGCCATGAACGCGCCCCAATTCCGCATCCCCGGCCAGATGGCGCCGGCGCCCGGCGACCAGGCCCCGGCCCGCACCGTGGGCGAGGTGCTGGCCCAGACCAGGGTCGAGGAGGCGCTGTCCGGCCTGGACCGCGACCTGGTCGGACTGGCGCCGGTCAAGGCCCGGGTGCGCGAGCTGGCCGCCCTGCTGGTCATCGACCGCCTGCGCGCCAACCTGGGCCTGGCCGCCCAGACGCCGTCGCTGCACATGTGCTTCACGGGCAATCCGGGCACCGGCAAGACGACGGTGGCGCTGCGCATGGCGCAGATCCTGCACCGCCTCGGCTTCGTGCGCGAGGGTCATGTGGTATCGGTCACGCGCGATGACCTGGTCGGCCAGTTCATCGGCCACACGGCGCCCAAGACCAAGGAAGTGCTGAAGAAGGCCATGGGCGGCGTGCTGTTCATCGACGAAGCCTACTACCTGTACAAGCCGGAGAACGAGCGCGACTACGGCCAGGAGGCGATCGAGATCCTGCTGCAGGTGATGGAGAACCACCGCGACGACCTGGCGGTGATCCTGGCCGGCTACCAGGACCGCATGGCGACCTTCTTCAAGAGCAATCCGGGCATGAACAGCCGTATCGCCCACCACCTGGACTTTCCCGACTACAGCGTGCCGGAGCTGCTCGACATCGCGAAGCGCATGCTGGCCGCCCAGAACTACCGCATGGACGACAGCCTGCCGCCCGTGCTGGAGGATTACCTGCACCGGCGCCTGATGCAACCACATTTCGCCAACGCGCGCAGCGTGCGCAACGCGCTGGAGCGCGCGCGCCTGCGCCAGGCCGCCCGCCTGTTCGCGGAACCGGACCGGGTGCTGGGCGCGGACGACTTGTGCACCCTGACCGCCCAAGACCTGCTTTCCAGCCGCGTGTTCCAAGGCGGCGCCTGAAACCCGAGAGTACTTCATGACCACACCTATGCTACAAGCCCTGATCTTCGATGTCGACGGCACGCTGGCCGATACCGAGCGCGCCCACCTGGACGCCTTCAACCACGCTTTCCGCGCCGTCGGCCTGGACTGGCACTGGGACCTGGAACGCTACACGGAGCTGCTGGCGACCTGCGGCGGCAAGGAGCGCATCCGCGCCTACTGGGAAAGCCTGCCCGACGCGCCGCGCGCCATCGACGCCCTGGCGTTCGAGCACGAGATCTCCCGCATCCACGAAATCAAGACCGCGGCCTACGAGCAGGCCGTGCGCGACGGGCAGGTGCAGATGCGTCCCGGGGTGCTGGCGCTGATGGCGGCGGCGGCCGATGCCGGCCTGCGGCTGGCGATCGCGACCACCACCTCGGCATCGAACGTGAGCGCGTTGCTGCGCCGCGCCCTGGGTGCGGACTGGCGTTCGCGCTTTGCCGCGATCGAGGACGCGTCCACCGCGGCGGCCAAGAAGCCCGACCCGCAGGCTTACCGCCAGGCGCTGCGCCGTCTCGGCCTGCCGGCCAGCGCCTGCGTGGCCTTCGAGGACTCGCGCAACGGCCTGCGCGCGGCCCTGGGCGCGGGCCTTGCGACCATCGTCACGCCGAACGAATTCACGCGCCGCCACGACTTCGTCGGGGCCCTGCGCGTGCTACCCAGCCTGGAGTCGGTGACGCCCGAGCGCCTGCGCGGCTGGCACGCCGAGCGCGCCATGCAGGCGGCCTAGGAGCGAACGCCATGACCCTGACCCCACGCACCCAGCCGACGCTGACCCAGTTCCTCATCGAGCAGCGCCGCTTCCATCCCGACGCCACCGGCGACTTCAACGCCGTGATCCTGGACGTGGCCATGGCCTGCAAGGCGATCGCCAAGTCGGTCGCCTACGGCGCCCTGGCCGGCCTGCTCGGCAAGCACGACGCCATCAACGTCCAGGGCGAAGCCCAGCAGAAGCTCGATGTCCTCAGCAACGACCTGTTCATCCGCATGAACGAGTGGAGCGGGCACCTGGCCGGCATGGCCTCCGAGGAGATGGCCGATCCGTACCCGATTCCCGCGCAGCACGCGCGCGGCAAGTACCTGCTCGTGTTCGACCCGCTCGACGGCTCGTCCAACATCGACGTGAACGTCTCGGTGGGCAGCATCTTCAGCGTGCTGCGCGCGAGCGATGCCGCGATCACGGAAGGACGGCTGGCGGAGCGCGACTTCCTCCAGCCCGGCACGCGCCAGGTGGCCGCGGGCTACGCCTTGTACGGCCCGTCGACCATGCTGGTGCTCACGGTGGGGAGCGGCGCCCACGGCTTCACGCTGGACCCGGTCATGGGCGAATTCCTGCTCACGCATCCCGACCTCAAGGTACCCGAGGAGACCCAGGAATTCGCGATCAACGCCTCCAACGCCCGCTTCTGGGAAGCCCCGGTCAAGCGCTACGTGGACGAATGCCTGGCCGGCCGCAGCGGCGCGCGCGGCAAGGACTTCAACATGCGCTGGATCGCCTCCATGGTGGCCGAGGCGCACCGCATCCTGATGCGCGGCGGCGTCTTCCTGTACCCGCGCGACGCCAAGGACCCGGCACGGGCCGGCCGCCTGCGCCTGCTGTACGAGGCCAATCCGATCGGCTTCATCATGGAGCAGGCCGGCGGCCGCGCCAGCACCGGACGCGGCCCCGTGCTCGACCTGCAGCCGGATGCGCTGCACCAGCGCGTGCCGCTGGTGTTCGGGTCCCGCAAGGAGGTCGAGCGCATCGAGCGCTACCACGCCGAACCCGCGCGCTCCGTGTCGGAGGCGCCCCTGTTCACCGAGCGCAGCCTGTTCCGCGACTGATTTTCACCATCCCGGAGTTTCTCCCATGTCCGAACGCCACCCCATCATCGCCATCACCGGCTCGTCCGGCGCCGGCACCAGCACCGTCACCCGCACCTTCGCCAACATCTTTCGCCGCGAGGGCGTCAAGGCCGCCATCGTCGAAGGCGACAGCTTCCACCGCTTCGACCGCAAGGAGATGAAGGCCCGCCAGGCCGCCGCCGAGGCCGAGGGCAACGGCCACTTCAGCCACTTCAGCGCGGAGAACAACCTGTTCGGCGAGCTGGAGAACCTGTTCCGCAGCTACAGCGAATGCGGGGCCGGCCGCACCCGCAAGTACCTGCACAATGCCGAGGAGGCCGCGCCCTACGGCCAGGAGCCCGGCACATTCACGCCGTGGGAGGAGGTGCCGGCCGACACCGAGATGCTGTTCTACGAAGGGCTGCACGGCGCGGTCGTCACGCCCGAGCACAACATCGCCCAGTATGCGGACCTGCGGGTGGGCGTGGTCCCCGTGATCAACCTGGAATGGATCCAGAAGCTGTGGCGCGACAAGCACCTGCGCGGCTACAGCGCCGAAGCGGTGACGGACACGATCCTGCGCCGCATGCCCGATTACGTGAACTACATCGTGCCGCAGTTCGCGCACACGCACGTGAACTTCCAGCGGGTGCCGATGGTCGACACCTCCAACCCCTTCATCGCGCGCGACATTCCGTCGGCCGACGAAAGCGTAGTGGTGATCCGCTTCGCCAACCCGAAGGGCATCGACTTCCAGTACCTGCTGAACATGGTCCACGATTCCTGGATGAGCCGCGCCAACACCATCGTCGTCCCGGGCGGGAAGATGGAGCTGGCCATGCAGCTGATCTTCACGCCCTTCGTCTGGCGCATGATGGAGCGCAAGAAGCGCGCCCTGGGACTGGCATGAGGAGCATGGCGATGACGCATACGAACCAGTCCGCCGATCCCGCCCTGGCGCGGCGCATGGCCAACGCGATCCGCATGCTCGCGGTCGACGCGGTGGAGGCGGCCAAGTCCGGCCACCCCGGCGCGCCGATGGGCATGGCGGACATCGCGGAAGTGCTGTGGCACCGGTACCTGCGCCACAATCCGGCCAATCCGCAGTGGCCCGACCGCGACCGCTTCGTGCTGTCCAACGGTCACGGCTCCATGCTGCTGTACGCGCTGCTGCACCTGACCGGCTACGACCTGCCGCTGGAGGAGCTGAAGAAGTTCCGCCAGCTGCACAGCAGGACCCCGGGCCACCCCGAGGTCGGCGTCACGCCCGGGGTGGAAACCACCACCGGCCCGCTCGGGCAGGGCATCGCCAACGCGGTCGGCATGGCGCTCGCCGAGAAGCAGCTGGCGGCGGAATTCAACCGCGACGGACATGTGCTGGTCGACCACCGCACCTACGTGTTCCTGGGCGACGGCTGCATGATGGAAGGGATCAGCCACGAGGCCTGTTCGCTGGCCGGCACGCTACGCCTGTCCAAGCTGGTGGCCATCTACGACGACAACGGCATCTCCATCGACGGCCACGTGCAGGGCTGGTTCGCGGACGACACGCCGGCCCGCTTCGAGGCCTACGGCTGGCACGTGATCCGCGCCGTGGACGGCCACGATGCGGCCGCGATCGACGCCGCCCTGAGCGCCGCCCGCGAGCAGGGCGCGCGTCAGGACGGCAAGCCGACCCTGATCTGCTGCCGGACCGTGATCGGCCAAGGCTCGCCCAACAAGGCCGGCACCCACGACGTGCACGGCGCCGCGCTCGGCCCGGCGGAGGTGGCGGCAACCCGCGCCGCGCTGGAATGGCCGCATCCGCCGTTCACCGTGCCGGACGACGTGGCGTCGGCCTGGAATGCGCGCGCCCGCGGCGCCGCCGCGGAACAGGAGTGGCGTGCCCGCCTGGACGCCTACCGCGCCGCCTATCCGCAGCTGGCGGCGCAATTCGAGCGTCGCCTGGCGGGCGAGCTGGACGCGGCCTATGCGCCCGGGCTGGCCGAGGCACTGGTCCGCATCGCCGGCAAGGCCGACACCGTCGCCACCCGCAAGGCGAGCCAGAACGCGCTCGATGCGCTGGCGCCCCTGGTGCCGGAACTGTTCGGGGGCAGCGCCGACCTGACCGCATCGAACCTCACCAACTTCAAGGGCTGCGTGGCGGCGGGCCGCGACCGCTGGGGCAACCACCTGTCCTACGGCGTGCGCGAATTCGGCATGGCGGCTGTAATGAACGGGATCGCCCTGCACGGCGGCTACATCCCGTATGGCGGCACCTTCCTCACCTTCAGCGACTATTCGCGCAACGCGATCCGCATGGCCGCGCTGATGAAGCTGCGCGTGGTGCACGTCATGACCCACGACTCGATCGGGCTGGGCGAGGACGGGCCGACCCACCAGAGCGTGGAGCACGTGCCCAGCCTGCGCCTGATTCCCGGCCTCGACGTGTGGCGCCCGGCGGACGGGCTGGAGACGGCGGTCGCGTGGGCCTGTGCGCTCGAGCGGCGCGACGGCCCGAGCCTGCTCGCCCTGTCGCGCCAGAACCTGCCCGCCTTGCTCACCTTCGCCGACGACGCCGACAAGGTGCGGCGCGGCGGCTACGTCCTGTCCGACCTGCCGGGCGCGCGCGCCATCATCGTCGGCACCGGCTCCGAAACGGCGCTCGCGCTGCAGGCCCAGGCGGCGCTGGCGGAACAGGGGATCCCCACGCGGGTGGTGTCGATGCCCTGCACCAGCGTGTTCGACCGCCAGCGCGAAGCCTACCGCGAGCGGGTGCTGCCGCCGGACCTGCCGGCCGTGGCGGTCGAAGCTGCCCATCCGGACTTCTGGCACAAGTACGTAGGCCGCGAGGGCAGGGTGGTCGGCATCTCCAGCTTCGGCGAATCGGCGCCGGCCGCCCAGCTCTACGCGCATTTCGGGATCACCGCCGGCCAGGTCTGCGCCGCGGTGCGGGCGG
>DASRUW010000076.1:0-2312 GCA_035655255.1 Telluria sp.
ACCGATGCCCTGCATATGGCGCCGGGCAACATGCAGGTCATGATCGCCCTGGCCAGCGCGATCCTGCGCCAGATCGACGAACTGGGATGGGATCATCCGCTGGGCGAGCTGTGCGCCAAGCAGATCGACGACATCCGCGCCCTCGATCCGGCCCATTCTCAGCTGGGACATCTGGTCGACCAGTTCAACGCGGCCAAGCGCAAGTACGGCATCGCCTCCACGGCCTAAGCCTTGCCGTACCCCCCTCCGCCCGGCGTCTCGATCACGAACACGTCGCCGGGCGCCATCTCCACCTTGCCGATGTGCGGCAGGATCTCGGTCCTGCCGTCCGCACGCTCGACGCGATTGATGCCCTTCGCGCCCGGTTCGCCGCCGGCCATGCCGAACGGCGCGTGCACGCGGTTGTTGGACAGGATGGCCGCCGTCATCGGCTCCAGGAAGCGCACCCGGCGCACGCCGCCGTCACCGCCATGCCAGCGGCCCGCGCCGCCCGAGCCGAGCCGGATCGCATAGCTTTCCAGCCGTACGGGGAAACGGAATTCCAGCACTTCGGGATCGGTCAGGCGCGAGTTGGTCATGTTGGTCTGGACCACGGAAGTGCCATCGAAGCCTTCGCCCGCGCCCGAGCCGCCCGAGACCGTTTCGTAGTACTGGTAACGCGCGTTCCCGAAGGTGAAATTGTTCATGGTGCCCTGGGCCGCCGCCATCACACCCAGCGCCCCGTACAGGGCATTGGTGATGCAGGTCGACGTCTCCACGTTGCCCGACACGACCGAGGCGGGATAGCGTGGATTGAGCATACAACCGGGCGGGATGATCACCTCCAGTGGCTTGAGGCAGCCCGCATTGAGCGGAATGTCGTCGTCCACCAGCGTACGGAACACGTACAGCACGGCCGCCATGCACACGGCACTGGGCGCGTTGAAGTTGTTCGGCTGCTGGGCCGAGGTGCCGCTGAAATCGATGCGCGCGCTGCGCCGGTCCCGGTCGACCCGGATCGCCACCTGGATGACGGCGCCGTTATCGAGCTCGTAGCGGAAGGCTCCGTCCTTGAGTGCGCCGATCACGCGGCGCACCGCCTCTTCCGCATTGTCCTGCACGTGGCCCATGTAGGCCTGCACCACGTCCAGGCCGAAGTGCGCGACCATGCGACACAGTTCCTCGACGCCCTTCTGGTTGGCGGCGATCTGCGCGCGCAAGTCGGCCATGTTCTGGTCCGGATTGCGGGCCGGGAAGCGTGCGCCCGTCAGCATGGCCCGCGCCTCGGCGTCGCGCAGCAGACCGGTGGCGCCGTCGACCAGCTTGAAATTGTCGATCAGGACGCCCTCCTCCTCGATGCTGACGGAATCCGGCGGCATCGAGCCTGGCGTGGTGCCGCCGATGTCGGCATGGTGGCCGCGCGAGCCGACATAGAACAGGACGCTCCTGCCCGCTTCGTCGAACACGGGCGAAATCACCGTAACGTCGGGCAGGTGGGTGCCGCCGTTGTAGGGATCGTTGAGCATGTAGACATCGCCCGGCGCCATGGTTTCCGCGTTGCGCGCCATGACGGTCTTGATGCTTTCGCCCATCGAACCGAGGTGCACCGGCATGTGCGGCGCGTTGGCGATCAGGTTGCCCTTGGCGTCGAAGATCGCGCAGGAGAAGTCCAGGCGCTCCTTGATATTGACCGAATAGGCCGTGTTCTGCAGGCGCAGGCCCATCTGCTCGGCGATGGACATGAACAGGTTGTTGAAGATCTCCAGCATCACCGGGTCGGCGGTGGTGCCGATGGCGCGCCGCGCCGGCAGCGCCTCCACCCGCCGCAGCACGAGGTGGTTATAGACCGTGACTTCCGCCTGCCAGCCCGGCTCGACGATGGTGGTCGCATTGTCCTCGGCGATGATGGCCGGGCCGTGCACGCGGTCGCCCGGCAGCAGCGAGGCGCGGCGGTACAGGTCCGTGTCGCGCCACTGGCCGCCGCCGAACATGCGCACCTTTTCGTCGGGCGCGAGCGGCGCAACGCGGCGCGCTTCCGGCAGGCGCCGCTCCTCGGGCGCATCGGAGCGGCCGATGGCCTCGACCGACACCGCTTCCACCACGAGTGCCTTGTGCGGCATGAGGAAGGAAAAGCGCTTGCGGTAAGCCGCCTCGAACTGGGCGCGCATGTCGTCGGGACCGGAAAACAGGACCTGAAGCGCGGTGTCCGTGCCTTCGTAGCGCAGGTGCACGCGCCGGATCACGGCAATGCGCTCCGCGCTCACGCCCTGGCGTGCCAATTCACCGGCGGCTTCGCCCGCCAGCGCGTCCAGGCGCGCGGCCAGCTCGTCCGC
>DASRUW010000077.1:0-4015 GCA_035655255.1 Telluria sp.
ACCAGGCCAGCGCGCTGTGGGCCCGCAACAAGGCCGACATCACCGACGAGCAGTACGAGGAATTCTACAAGCACGTCTCGCACGACTTCCAGGCGCCGCTGACCCACACCCACAACCGGGTGGAAGGCCGCAGCGAATACATCCAGCTGCTGTACATCCCGCAGCGCGCGCCGTTCGACCTGTGGGACCGCAACAAGCGCGGCGGCATCAAGCTGTACGTCAAGCGCGTGTTCATCATGGACGACGCGGAGCAGCTGATGCCGGCCTATCTGCGCTTCATCAAGGGCGTGATCGATTCGAACGACCTGCCGCTGAACGTCTCGCGCGAGATCCTGCAGGAGTCGCGCGACGTGCGCCTGATCCGCGAGGGCTCGACCAAGCGCGTACTGGGCATGCTGGAGGAACTGGCCAACGCCGAGGAGCAGGACAAGAAGGACAAGTACGCGACCTTCTGGAAGGAATTCGGCCAGGTGCTCAAGGAAGGCATCGGCGAGGACCACGACAACAAGGACCGCATCGCCAAGCTGCTGCGCTTCGCCTCCACCCATAACGAGGGCGACGAGCAGAACGTGGCGCTGGCCGACTACGTGGGCCGCATGAAGGAAGGCCAGGACAAGATCTACTACGTCACCGCCGACACCTTCAGCGCCGCCAAGAGCAGCCCGCACCTGGAGATTTTCCGCAAGAAGGGCGTGGAAGTGCTGCTGCTGACCGACCGCGTCGACGAGTGGATGCTGTCCTTCCTGAACGAGTTCGACGGCAAGGAGCTGGTCTCGATCGCCAAGGGCGGCCTGGACCTGGGCCAGCTGGAGGACGAGGCCGAGAAGAAGGAACACGAGCAGACCGAGTCCGACTACAAGGAGCTGGTCGAGAAGATGAAGACGGCCCTGGCCGACAAGGCCAAGGAAGTGCGGGTCACGTTCCGCCTGACCGATTCGCCGGCCTGCCTGGTGGCGGACGAGCACGACATGTCCAGCCACCTGGTGCGCATGCTCAAGGCGGCGGGCCAGAGCGCGCCCGAGTCCAAGCCCATCCTCGAGATCAACCCGAACCACCCGCTGGTCACGCGCCTGAAGTACGAGAGCGCGGACAGCCCGCGCTTCGCGGACTGGTCGCACATCCTGTTCGATCAGGCGATGCTGGCCGAAGGCGGTTCGCTGGCCGATCCGGCTGCCTTCGTCAAACGCGTCAACGAGATGCTGCTGGCGAAGTAAGCCGTCATCCCCGCGCGCCGGAGGCCCCCGCGTCCGCGGGGGCGACGGCGTTCACAGCCCGGCGCAGAACTCCAGCAGGAGCCGCTCGCCTTCCGGCCACGGGCCGTAGCCGCTGGCGCCGTTGATATGTCCGGCCGGCCCGAGCTCCACCAGCCTGCTGCCCCAGGCCTGCGCGAACCGGCGCGCCCGATCCATGCTCACGTAGATATCGTCCGCACTGGCCACCACGATGCTGGGGAAGGGCAGCGCCTGCAGCGGCATGGGCGCGAATCCGGTCGGCTCGGGCGGATAATTGTGGCCTTCCGTGTCGCTGGGCGCGACCAGGAAGGCCCCGGCGATCTTCAGGCGCGAGCCGCTCGCCGCCCAGTGCGCGATGGTGGCGCAGGACAGGCTGTGCGCCGCCAGCACGGGCGGCCGTTCGCACTGGCCGATGGCGGCGTCGAGTTCCGCCACCCATTCGGCGCAGGCCGGGGTGTTCCAATCGCGGTGCAGCACGCGGCGCCAGGCCGGGTGGCGCGCTTCCCACAGGGTCTGCCAATGCTGGGGCCCGGAATTCCACAGGCCGGGCAAGGTCAGGACTTCGTATTCCATGCCATTTCTCCTTTCACGCAACGCGATTGTACGGCAGGCTTGCGGCGGGCTTTGAAACGGGCATAATGAACACACGGAAACCGTATAGATATAGAAGATGGAGCAGCTCGGGGACATGGACTTCTTCGAGGCGGACCTCGGTCCGGCCTCGGCGCCCGCCAGTGCCGCGCCCGAGCAGCGCTTGCAATACCTTCTTGATAACACGCCCGCGATCATCTACTGCACCGTTCCGAGCGGTGACTTCAAGATGACCTTCGTGAGCAACAATGCCCTGCACGTGCTGGGCTACCATCCCGAGGAGATGGTGGCGGACCCGAATTTCTGGTTCGACCACATCCATCCCGACGACGCGCCCGCCATCTTTTCCAGCCTCGCCCAGCTGTTCGTCGACGGCGAGCGCACCTACGAGTACCGCTTCCGCATCGCCTCCGGCGCCTACCTCTGGATGCACGACTCGCTGCGTCTGATCCGCGACGCCAACGGCGCGCCGCTGGAAGTGGTGGGCGCGCTGACCGACATCACGGTGCGCAAGGGGCTCGAACAGGAGCAGGGCCGCCTGATCGCCGAACTGCGCGACGCGCACCACCGCCTGCTGCAGTCCGAGAAGCTGGCGTCGATCGGCCAGCTGGCGGCCGGCATCGCGCACGAGGTCAATAACCCGCTCGGTTTCGTCAATTCCAACATGGGGACGCTGCAGACCTATGTCACCGCGCTGCTCGGCGTGATCGACGCCGACGAGAACGCGGCGCAAGGCCAGGCCCTGGCCGCGCGGTTCAAGCAGCTGCGCGCCGACGCCGACCTCGACTTCCTGCGCGAGGACGTCGCCGACCTGCTGCGCGAATCGCGCGACGGCCTGCGGCGCGTGAAGGAGATCGTGCAGTCGCTGATGGACTTCTCGCACCTGAACGAGGCCGAGTGGCAGATGGTGGACCTGAACGCCAGCGTCGACCACACGCTGGACCTGGTGGCGCGCGCCGCCACTTCCAAGCCCGCGATCGAGCG
The DNA here is from genome assembly GCA_035655255.1 of Telluria sp. GTDB lineage: Bacteria > Pseudomonadota > Gammaproteobacteria > Burkholderiales > Burkholderiaceae_D > Telluria. The sequence continues at coordinate 2,808 of DASRUW010000077.1, forward strand.
CGAGTACGGGGCGCTGGCGCCGCTGCGCTGCCTCGGAGCCCAGGTCAACCAGGTGTTTACCCAGGTGCTGGCGAACGCCTTCCAGGCGGTGGGCGAGGGCGGGACGGTCAAGGTGCGGACCTGGACCGAGGACGGCACGGCCTGCGTGGCGATCAGCGACAACGGTTGCGGCATCGAGCCGCAGCACCTGAACCGCATCTTCGAACCCTTCTTCACCACCCGCCCGGTGGGCAGCGGCACGGGTCTCGGCCTGTCGCTCGCCTACGGCATCGTCACCAAGCACGGCGGGCAGATCGAGGTGAAATCCGCGCCGGGGCGCGGCAGTACCTTCGTGATCCGCCTACCGCTTGACGCCAAGGAGTGAGCGCTCGTCGCGCTCGTGCACCAGCTTTTCGCGCTGTTCGAACGAGGCGTCCAGCGCCGCGCGCAGCGAGGTCTCGTCCCAGGGCTTGGAAAGAAAGCGGAATACGCCCGCCTCGTTGATGGCGCTGCTGACGGTGCCGAACTCGGTGGATGCCGTCAGCATGATGCGCACGGTATCCGGCGCCACCTGCTGCAGCGCCGCCAGGAACTCCACGCCGGTCAGCTCCAGCATGCGGAAGTCCGAAATCACCACGTCGAATTCGGCCAGGCTGCAGCGCTTGAGGGCCTCGAAGGGATTGGTGAAGGTCTCGAACGCGACCTGGTCGCGGTAGCAGCTGCGCAAGGTGCGCACCAGCGCGTGCAGGACGTTCTGTTCGTCGTCGACGAGGAGCAGGCGCTTCATGCGGCGCCTTTCCGCTGCGGCCAGACGCGGATCGCCAGCTTCTGGTTGCAGCCGCGTTCGAATTCGGTCAGCTGGCGGATCAGGCGCTCGTCCAGCACGTGTTCGGCCGACAGCAGCATCAGTCCTTCCGGGCTCACCAGGTCGCGCGAGAGCGTCATGCCGGGCAGGAGCTGGCTCGCCGTGACGGCCACGTCCTGCGGCTGCTCGGGTGCTTCCCCTTCCATCAGCACCTTGAACGCATTGACCACGGCCGGGTCGTAGCGCTTGCCGCTGCCGTCGTAGATCAGGCGGCGCGCTTCGTCCGGCGGCACGCGGCGCTGGGTCAGCATCCCCAGCTGGAGATTGTCGTAGTCGGAGGCCAGCGACAGGATGCGGGCGCCGACCGGAATCGCGAAGCCGGTCAGGCCGTCCGGAAAACCGGCGCCGTCGAAGCGCTCGGACT
>DASRUW010000078.1:0-22068 GCA_035655255.1 Telluria sp.
GACACCAGCCTGCTGAGCGTGACCGATAACTGGGACAACGTGCCCAGTATCGTCGGCTACCGCGGCGACGGCCTGACGGGCTCGACCGGTGTAAATCCGTCCGGCGTGCTGGGCGACGGCACCCCGGTGGTCGACGTCAACGTCAACCAGACCAACCCCAATACGAACACTACCGGCGGCGTGACCGAATTCCAGATCGCCGACCCGGTCGTGGGCCTGCAAGGCTCGGGCACCGCGCGCGCCCCGCACCTGGTGCTCTACCTCGACGCGACCGGCCGCGACAATCTGCATTTCTCGGTCGACCTGCGCGACATCGACGGCAGCGGCGACAACAGCATCCAGCAGATCGCCGTGCAGTACCGCCTGGGCGACAGCGGCGCCTGGACCAACCTGCCGGCCGGCTACGTGGCCGATGCCTCCACCGGTCCCAACGCCGCGACCAATGTGACCCACCTCGACTTCAACCTGCCGAGCGCGTTGGCCAACCAGTCGCAGGTCGAACTGCGCGTGATGACCACCGACGCCGTCGGCGCCGACGAGTGGATCGGCATCGACAACATCGCGGTGACCAGCACCGCCATTGTCACGGATACCACGCCGCCCGTCATCACGGGCAGCACCCCGGCCGACGATTCCTTCGGCGTCGCCAAGGGCGCCAACATCGTCCTCAACTTCAGCGAAGTGGTCAATCTCGGCACCGGCCACATCACGATCACCGACGGCGCCGCCGACACCCGCGTGATCGACGTGACCGACGCCAGCCAGGTCAGTGTCAGCGGCCAGACCGTCACGATCAACCCGAGTGCCAACCTGAACCCCGGCACGGACTACCACGTGAGCATGGAGGCGGGCGCCGTGGTCGACCTGGCCGGCAACGCGTTTGCCGGCACCGGCGCCACCATCGATTTCCGCACCGTCGATCCGCTGACGCCGATCTACACCATCCAGGGGGCGGGCCACACCTCCGCCTACGACGGCAAGCTGGTCAACACCCACGGCGTGGTCACCGCGATCGACACCAGCGGCACCAAGGGCTTCTACATCCAGGACGCCAACGGCGACGGCAACGACGCCACCTCGGACGCGATCTTCGTCTTCTCCAGCACCGGCGCGACCCAGGTCCACGTGGGCGACATGGTGGAAGTGACGGCCTACGTCGACGAATACCAGGGCAACAACACCAACAACCTGACCATCACGGAACTGACCGGCGTGCAGGACCTGCAGATCGTCTCGAGCGGGAACAGCATCGACCCGCTGGTGCTCGGCGCGGGCGGCCGCCTGATTCCGACCGAAGTGGTCGACAGCGACAACTTCGCCGTCTTCAATCCGGACCACGACGCCATCGACTTCTACGAGTCCATCGAAGGCATGCTGGTCACGGCCAAGGATGTCGTCGCGCTCAGCACCACCTACCAGAACGCGACCTTCGTCGTGACCGACAACGGCGCCACCGCCAGCGGCTTCAATGACCGCGGCGCGGTCACCAACTCCGAAACCGACAAGAACCCCGAGCGCTTCGAGCTGTACGCCGACACCGGCGTCAACCCGAACATGACCGCCACCTACGTCCCCGGCGACAAGATCGGCGACGTGAGCGGCATCATGACCTATTACGGCGGCCACTGGGAGCTGATCCCCACCACGACCCCGGGCGCGGCCGTTTCGACCTCCATCTCGCGCGACCAGAGCGCCCTGCACGGCGACGCCTCGCACCTGACCGTGGGCGCCTACAACCTCGAGAACTGCGACCCGAACGACCCGGCCGCCAAGTTCGCCGCCATCGGCCATGACGTCACCGTCAACCTGAACGCGCCGGACATCATGGGCGTCGAGGAAATCCAGGACAGCAACGGCACCGGCAAGGGCGTGCTGGACTGCGCGGTCACCATGCAGAAGGTGGTGGACGCCATCGTGGCCGCCGGCGGCCCGCACTACCAGTGGATCGTGATCGATCCGACCGCCGAGAACTCCACCGGCGGCGAGCCCAACGGGAACATTCGCACCGTCATCATGTACAACCCGGACCGGGTGTCCTACGTCGACGGCAGCGCCAAGCTCCTGGAAGACAACACCCCGGCCAACGGCGACAGCTTCCACAACAGCCGCAAGCCGCTGGTGGCGGACTTCAACTTCCACGGCGAGACGGTGACCTACGTCGGCATCCACAACTACTCGCGCCTGGGCAGCGACGCGCTGTTCGGCCAGGACCAGCCGGCCATCAATTCCGGCGACGCGCGCCGCATCGACCAGACCAGCACCGTGCGCGACTACGTGCAAGGCCTGGTCGACGCCAACCCGGACGCGAACGTCGTCGTGGCGGGCGACTTCAACGCCTACCACTACGAGCGCAGCCTGACCCTGCTCGAAGATAATGGCCTGCTGCACAACCTGGTCTGGACCCTGGACCCGACCGACCGCTATTCGAGCGCCTTCGAAGGCGAGAACCAGCAGATCGACAACATGCTGGTGTCGTCCAAGCTGGCCGCGAACGCGCTGTTTGACAACGTCCACCTGAACAGCAACCAGCCCTACGGCAGCACGCCGTCCGACCACGACCCGATCCTGTCGCAGCTGCTGGTGAACACGGCCCCGGTGGCGGCGGGCGACACGCTGGCGGCGACCGAGGACATGACCCTGGTGGTCGATGCGGCCCATGGCCTGCTGTCCAACGACACCGACAAGAACGGCGACGCCCTCACCGCGCAGCTGGTCACGAACGTCGCACACGGCACGCTGACCCTGCACGCCGACGGTTCCTTCGAGTACCTGGGCGACGCCAACTACAACGGCGCCGACGGTTTCTCGTACGTAGCCAAGGACGGCTACGGTGGTGCGTCCTCCGTGGTGACTGTGGCGCTGGACGTGGCGGCCGTGAACGACGCGCCGGTCGCGCAGGGCGAGGCCGCCACGGTGGCGGAAGACGCAGCGGTGTCGATCAACGTGCTGGCCAACGACAGCGACGTCGACGGCGACGCCCTGTCCATCGTGCTGGCCGGCGCCAAGTCCGCGCTGGGCGCTTCGATCTCGGTCGAGAACGGCCAGGTGCGTTACGTGGCCGATGCCGACAGCTTCGACCTGCTCTCCGCCGGCAAGTCGGCGGCCGACAGCTTCACCTACCAGGTCAGCGACGGCCACGGCGGGCTGTCCGCGCCGGTGACGGTGGCCGTGACGGTGAACGAGGCGGGCGACAACGGCGTCGCCTACGGCACCAACAAGTCGGACGTGTTCAACGACGCGGCCGGCCACGACACCACCTACAGCGGCGGTAACGGCGACGACCAGATTTCGGGTGGCGACGGCGCCGACGTGCTGGCCGGCGAGAACGGCAGCGACTACCTGAACGGCGGCGACGGCATCGACGCGCTCTCCGGCGGCAACGGCAACGACGTCCTGTTCGGCGGCGCGGGCAACGACAAGCTGGCGGGCGACAATGGCAGCGACATCCTGGCTGGCGGCGCCGGCAAGGACGTGCTGACCGGCGGCCTGGGTGCGGATGCATTCGTGGTGTCGGTGGGCGCGAACACGACCATCACCGACTTCCGCGGCGAGGACAGCATCATCACCGGCTACAGCGGCAATGGCGCCGATCTGCAAGCCTTCGTGAAAGCCGCGCACGCGGCGGGGGCGTTCGCCTTCGCCGACGCCGACACGGACGGCAACGGCAGCGTCGACGCAGTGGTGATCACCGGCGCCTCGCTGGGCGACGGTTCCATCACCCTGGTCGGCTGGACCGCCACCGGCCTGCAGTCCCTGCACGGCGACTGGCTGGTGTAACGGTCATCCCCGCGCAAGCGGGGACCTCTGGTGCTGCGCGGACCATCGGCCGATTTCCTACCAGAGGCCCCCGCGTGCGCGGGAGTGACGGGTGTTACTGCCGCGCGGTGCGCAGGTTGGGCGGCCGCTGACCGGAGTGGTTGGTGCGCCAGGGATTGATGTCCAGTCCCCCGCGCCGCGTATAGCGCGCGTAGACGGTCAGCTTCTGCGGCCGGCACTGGCGCAGGATGTCGGTGAAGATGCGCTCCACGCACTGTTCGTGAAACTCGTTGTGCTCGCGGAAGCCGATCAGATACTTCAGTAACGACTCCTGGTCGATTTGCGGCCCCGCGTATTTGATCTGCACGCTCGCCCAATCCGGCTGCCCGGTCACCAGGCAGTTGGACTTGAGCAGATGCGACACCAGCGTCTCCTCCACCGGCGCCTCGTCGAAGTTCGCCTTCAGGATCTCCGGCGCCGGCGAGTAGTCGTCGACTTCGATGTCCAGCCGGTCCAGTAGCACGCCATCCAGCTCGCCCATCTTCAACTGCCCGAACTGCTCCGGCAGCGTGAGCGCCAGATGCACCGGCGCGCCAAAGGCCGCCGACAGGTCGTCGCGCAGGAGGGCCAGTAGCGCGTCCTCGTTGGCCAGGCGGGTCTGGTTGAAGGAGTTCAGGTACAGCTTGAAGGACTTCGATTCCACGATGTTGGGCGAATCCGCCGGCGCCGTCACCGTCAGGATGGCCACCTGCGGCTTGCCGCGCAGGTTCAGCCACGACACCTCGTACGCGTTCCAGATATCGACCCCGAAGAAGGGCAGGGTGCCCGTGATCCCCAGTTCGTCGCGCTTGCCTTGGCGCGGAATGGGGAACAGCAGCTCGGGCGCGTACTGCGTCTGGTAGGCGGAGGTCTTTCCCAGCGGGGACTGGTCGGCGGAATTCGTCATCGTTACAGGAATAGCTTGTACACCGGGTTCGTGCTCTCGTCCCAGTGACGGTAGCCCAGCGTGGTGAGGAAGTGGCGGAACTCGTCCATCTCCTCGGCCGGCACCTGCAGGCCGACGAGGATGCGTCCCACGTCGCCGCCCTGGTTCCGGTAGTGGAAGAGGGAGATGTTCCAGTTCGGCGCCATCGAGTTCAGGAACTTCATCAGGGCGCCGGGGCGCTCCGGGAACTCGAAGCGGTACAGCAGCTCGTCGCTGGCCAGCGTGCTCTTGCCGCCCACCAGGTGGCGGATGTGCAGCTTGGCCAGTTCGTCGTGCGTCAGGTCCAGCGTCTTGAAGTCGTGTTCTTCGAAGGTGCGCGCCAAGAGGCCCGATTCGCCGCGCACCGAAGTCTGGATGCCGACGAAGATATGCGCTTCCTTCTCGCCGCTGATGCGGTAGTTGAATTCGGTGACGTTGCGCGGTCCGACCAGTTCGCAGAAGCGGCGGAAGCTGCCGCGCTGCTCAGGGATGGTCACGGCGAACACCGCCTCGCGCTGCTCGCCCAGTTCCGCGCGTTCGGCCACGAAGCGCAGGCGGTCGAAGTTCATGTTGGCGCCGCTGGCGATGGCCACCAGTGTCTCGTTGCGGACCGGGCTGCGGCTCGACGCCGAGCGCTCCACGTAGGCCTTGGCGCCGGCGACGGCCAGCGCGCCGGACGGCTCGAGAATCGAGCGCGTGTCCTGGAACACGTCCTTGATGGCGGCGCAGATCGCGTCGGTGTCGACCAGCACGATCTCGTCCACGTGCTGCTGGCAGATGCGGAAGGTTTCCTCGCCCACCAGGCGCACCGCGGTGCCGTCCGCGAACAGGCCGACGTCGGTCAGGGTCACGCGCTCGCCGGCCTTGAGGCTGCGCGCCATGTCGTCCGAGTCGATGGTCTGCACGCCGATCACGCGAATGTCCGGGCGGATCTGCTTGACGTAGGCGGCGATGCCGGCGATCAGGCCGCCCCCGCCGATCGGTACGAAGATCGCATGGATCGGCCCCGCGTGCTGGCGCAGGATCTCCATGCCCACCGTGCCCTGGCCCGCGATCACGTCCGGATCGTCGAAGGGGTGGACGAAAGTGAGGTTCTGTTCCTGTTCCAGCGTCAGCGCGTGGTTGTAGGCGTCGGTATAGGACTCGCCGTGCAGCACCACTTCGACGGCCTTGCCGCCGCGCGCCTTGACGGCATCGACCTTCACCTGCGGCGTCGTGGTCGGCATGACGATCAGGGCGCGGCAGCCCATGCGGGCGGCCGAAATGGCGACGCCCTGGGCATGGTTGCCGGCCGAGGCGCAGATCACGCCGCGCTTGATCTGCGACGGCGTCAGGTGCGCCATCTTGTTGTACGCGCCACGCAGCTTGAAGCTGAATACCGACTGCATGTCCTCCCGCTTGAAGTAAATGCGGTTCTCGAGGCGCTCGGACAGGACGGGAGCGAATTCGAGCGGCGTTTCCACGGCTACGTCGTAGACGCGGGCGGTCAGGATCTTCTTCAGGTAGTCGATAGTCATAGTCTGCTTACAATGGAGTGTCGTGGCGCTGGACTGTGCTGATCGGCGGATGACCGAGGCGGGCAGCAGGCACGCGGCGCACAGGGTGGCGGCGCGGCGTACCGGGCGGAGCATGGTTTACGGGTCATTATAATGGCTCATGCTCGAATCCATTGTCCTCTGGCTGCTGGCGGTCCTGTCCGCGCCCCAAGTCGGCCTGACCTCCATCTTCATCATCAGCTTCATTTCGGCCACCTTGCTCCCCATGGGCTCGGAGCCGGCCGTGTTCGCCGTGGTGAAGGCCAATCCCGCCCTGTTCTGGCCCGCGATCCTGGTCGGCACCCTCGGTAACACGCTGGGCGGGGCGGTCGATTACTGGATGGGCTACACGGCCAAGCGCGCCTTCGCCAAGGAGCGCGAGACGCGCTGGTTCCAGTGGCTCAAGCGCTATGGGCCGAAGACCATGCTGCTGTCCTGGGTCCCCGGCATCGGCGACCCCCTGTGCACGATGGCCGGCTGGCTGCACATGCCGTACTGGCCGAGCGTCGGCTACATGGCCCTCGGTAAATTCCTGCGCTACATCTGCATGACCTGGCTGCTGGTGCACGTTCCCGATGGTTTTTGGCGCCAGTTGGCACACATCCTCGGTTGATCGGCCGTTTGTTCAGAATTTTCGAAAGTCTTGATCGAAAATCTCGTTGATAAATTTGGAACATCCCTTCTTCTGGCATGGAAAAAGCGGCATCTTCCTCGGCGTGGTGCAGCGCAATAGGCTAGAATGGCTCTTCTTTGGGTCCGGCAACACCACTACCACTTCATGAACGCCCCAGCTCAACTGCAAGCCCTCTTGGCCGATTCGCCGGAAGGCGCCGACCGCGCCCGCCTGCGTGAAATTCCGTACAACTACACCTCCTTCTCGGACCGCGAAATCGTGATCCGCCTGCTGGGTGAGTCGTCCTGGAAGCTGCTCGAGGAGCTGCGCGCCGCACGCCAGACCGGCCGCTCCGCGCGCATGCTGTACGAGGTGCTGGGCGACATCTGGGTGGTGCGCCGCAATCCCTACCTGCAGGACGACCTGCTGGACAACCCGAAGCGCCGCCAGAACCTGATCGACGCGCTGCACCATCGCCTGGCCGAAGTGGACAAGCGCCGCCTGACGGTGGACGCCGTGGGCGAGGAGGCCCAGGCCCGCAGCGCCGCCGTCGAAGCCCTGCTCAAGGCCGCCAGCAAGGCGGTCGAGGACTTCGGCCACGAGTTCCGCCAGATGTACGACCTGCGCAAGCGCGCGCTCAAGGTCCTGGGCCGCTACACGGAAAAGCACAACATCTGCTTCGACGGCATGAAGCGCGTCTCGCACGTGACCGACGCCACCGACTGGCGCGTCGAATATCCCTTCGTCGTCCTCACGCCGGACACGGAGGAGGAGATGGCCGGCCTGGTCAAGGGCTGCATCGAGCTCGGACTGACCATCATTCCGCGCGGCGGGGGCACCGGCTACACGGGCGGCGCGATTCCGCTGACCGCCCTGTCGGCCGTGATCAACACCGAAAAACTGATCCAGCTGGGCGCCGTGAAGATGGAAGTGCTGCCCGGCCTGGACCGCGAATACGCCACCGTCTGGTCGCAGGCCGGCGTGGTGACCCAGCGCGTGTCGCAGGCGGCGGAAGCGGCCGGCTTCGTGTTCGCGGTGGACCCGACCTCGGCCCACGCTTCCTGCATCGGCGGGAACATCGCCATGAACGCGGGCGGCAAGAAGGCCGTCCTGTGGGGCACGGCGCTGGATAACCTGGCCTCCTGGCGCATGGTCGACCCGAACGGCGACTGGCTGGACGTGACCCGCCTGGACCACAACCTGTCCAAGATCCACGACACCCCGCTGGCCCGCTTCAAGCTCGAATGGACCCACCCGAGCGCGCGCGGCGAAGCCAAGGGCGAGCCGTTCCGGACCGAGATCCTGGAGATCGAAGGCCGCAAGTTCCGCAAGGCGGGCCTGGGCAAGGACGTGACCGACAAGTTCCTGGCCGGCCTGCCGGGCGTGCAGAAGGAGGGCTGCGACGGCCTGATCACGTCCGCGCGCTGGATCCTGCACAAGATGCCCAAGCACACCCGCACGGTCTGCCTCGAATTCTTCGGCCAGGCGCGCGACGCCATTCCTTCGATCGTGGAGATCAAGGACTACCTCGACGCGCTGCCCGCGCGCGGCGGCATCTGGACCACGCTGCGCCTGGCGGGCCTGGAGCACCTGGACGAGCGCTACCTGCGCGCGGTCGGCTACGCCACCAAGTCCAAGCGCGGCGTGCTGCCCAAGATGGCCCTGTTCGGCGACATCGTCGGTGACGACGAGGACGCGGTCGCGCAGGCGGCTTCCGAGGTCGTGCGCATCGCGAACACCCGCGTCGGCGAAGGCTTCATCGCCGTCAGCCCGGAAGCGCGCAAGAAGTTCTGGCTGGACCGCGCCCGCACCGCCGCCATCGCCAAGCACACCAACGCCTTCAAGATCAACGAAGACGTGGTGATCCCGCTGAACCGCATGGGCGAGTACACGGACGGCATCGAGCGCATCAACATCGAGCTGTCGATCAAGAACAAGCTGCAGCTGGCCGAGCGCCTGGCCGCCTTCTTCGCCGCCGGCCATCTGCCGGTCGGCAAGAGCGACGACGCCAGCGGCGACGCCATCGATTCCGAAGTGATCCTGGAAGACCGCGTGCAGCAGGCGACGGAACTCCTGGCCGCCGTGCGCGAACGCTGGACCTGGCTGCTCGACCACCTGGACGACCGCCTCACCGACTCGCTGCCGGAACTGGCCCGCCTCGGCGTGGCGACGGACTTCGTCGACCGCCTGGTACGCCAGCCGGACGCGCGCGTGTTCGACGTGGTGCAGGACCGCACCATCCGCGTGTCGTGGAAGCAGGAGCTGCGCGCCCAGCTGCGCAACATCTTCAACGGCGCCGCCTTCAAGCAGATCCTGGACGACTGCACCGCCATCCACAAGGAAGTGCTGCACGGCCGCGTGTTCGTGGCCCTGCACATGCACGCGGGCGACGGCAACGTCCACACCAACATCCCGGTCAACTCAGACGACTATGCGATGCTGCAGGACGCGCACCACGCCGTGGCGCGCATCATGAAGCTGGCGCGTTCTCTGGACGGCGTGATCTCGGGCGAGCACGGCATCGGCATCACCAAGCTCGAATTCCTCACCGAAGACGAGATTGGCGACTTCCGCGCCTACAAGCAGCGGATCGACCCGGAAGGCCGCTTCAACAAGGGCAAGCTCCTGAACCTGCCCGACCTGGACGCCGACCTGCGCAACGCCTACACGCCCTCGTTCGGCCTGATGGGACACGAGTCGCTCATCATGCAGCAGAGCGACATCGGCGAGATCGCCAACAGCGTCAAGGACTGCCTGCGCTGCGGTAAGTGCAAACCGGTGTGCGCCACCCACGTGCCGCGCGCGAACCTGCTGTACTCGCCGCGCGACAAGATCCTCGCCACCTCCGCGCTGATCGAAGCCTTCCTGTACGAAGAGCAGACCCGCCGCGGCGTGTCGATCCGCCACTGGGAAGAATTCGAGGACGTGGCCGACCACTGCACCGTGTGCCACAAGTGCGTCACGCCGTGCCCGGTGAACATCGACTTCGGCGACGTGTCGATGAACATGCGTAATCTCCTGCGCAAGATGGACAAGAAGTCCTTCCGGCCCGGCACGGCGGCGTCCATGTTCTTCCTCAACGCGACCGATCCGACGACGATCAACGCCACCCGCACGGCCATGATCGGCTGGGGCTACAAGGCCCAGCGCCTTGGCCACGAGGTGCTCAAGAAGTTCGCCAAGAAGCAGACCAAGGCCCCGCCGCCGACGACCGGCACCGCGCCCGTGCGCGAGCAGGTGATCCACTTCATCAACAAGAAGATGCCGGGGAACCTGCCGAAGAAAACGGCGCGCGCCCTGCTGGACATCGAGGACGACAAGGTCATCCCCATCATCCGCAATCCGCAGGCGACAACGGCGGATACGGAAGCGGTGTTCTACTTCCCGGGCTGCGGTTCCGAACGCCTGTTCTCCCAGGTGGGCCTGGCCACGCAGGCCATGCTGTGGGAAGTGGGCGTGCAGACCGTGCTGCCTCCGGGTTACCTGTGCTGCGGCTATCCCCAGCGCGGCAACGGCCAGTACGAGAAGGCCGAGAAGATGATCACGGATAACCGCGTGCTGTTCCACCGCATGGCCAACACGCTCAACTACCTGGACATCAAGACCGTGTTGGTCTCGTGCGGCACCTGCTACGACCAGCTTTCCAGCTACGAGTTCGAGAAGATCTTCCCCGGCTGCCGCATCATGGACATCCATGAATACCTGCTGGAGAAGGGCGTCAAGCTCGAAGGCGTGGGAGGCGTGCGCTACATGTACCACGACCCCTGCCACACGCCGATGAAGATGCAGGACCCGCTCAAGACCGTGAACTCCCTGATCACGACCGCCGACGCGACCCGCATCGACAAGAACGACCGCTGCTGCGGCGAATCCGGCACCCTGGCCGTGTCGCGCCCGGACATCTCGACCCAGGTCCGCTTCCGCAAGGAGGAGGAGATGATCAAGCAGGCCGACAAGCTGCGCGGCGGCGGGTTCGAGGGCGAGGTCAAGATCCTCACCAGCTGCCCGTCCTGCCTGCAGGGACTGTCCCGCTACAACGACGATTCCGGCACCACGGCCGACTACATCGTGGTCGAAATGGCCAAGCACCTGCTGGGCGAAAACTGGCTGCCGGACTACGTGGCCCGCGCCAACAACGGTGGCATCGAACGGGTGCTGGTATGACGTGCGAATTGTGTGCGCTGCAGGCGGAACCGATCTGGCGCGGCGACAAGCTGTCCGTGATCGCAGTCGACGAGGAGAACTATCCCGGCTTCTGCCGCGTGGTATGGAACGCGCACGTCAAGGAGATGACGGATCTCGCTCCCGCGGACCGCGCGCTCGTGATGGACGCCGTGTGGAAGGTCGAAGAAGCCGTGCGCGAAGTGATGGAGCCGCAGAAGGTCAACCTGGCGAGCCTCGGCAACATGACGCCGCACCTGCACTGGCACGTGATCCCGCGCTACGCGGACGACGCGCAGTGGCCCAGCCCCGTGTGGGTCGCCGCCGCGCGCGTGGCCAATCCGGCCGCGCTGGAGCTGCGCCGCGCGCGCCTGCCGCGCCTGGCCGCCGCCATCCGCACCCGCATGGAGCAGGCATGAATCCGACCAACATCACCGTCCACGCCAAGTCGCGCATTCTGGAGATCGCGTTCGAGGACGGCAGCGCCTTTGAATTGCCGTTCGAGCTGCTGCGCGTGTATTCGCCGTCGGCCGAAGTGCGCGGCCACGGGCCGGGACAGGAGATCCTGCAGCTCGGTAAGCGCGACGTCGGCATCGACGGCGTCGAACCGGTCGGGAACTACGGCATCCGTCCGGTCTTCACGGATGGCCACACGACCGGCATCTACACCTGGGACTTCCTCTACAAGCTGGGGAAGGACCGCCAGCAAATGTGGGACGCCTACGTGCAGCAGCTGCACGCCGCCGGCTTCGCAGGCGACACCGGCCGCGACCCCTCCGCTGCCGCCCACAACGCCAAGCCGGCCCACGGCTGCGGCCACCATCACTAACCGTCATTCCCGAGGAAGCGGGAACCCCTGATGCTGTGCTTCGAGCCCGACTTGGCGCCTGCTACTTGCATGCGATCAGAGGTCCCGCGTTCGCGGGGACGACGGCTAGGCAGGCAGGCGGTAGCGCTTGCGGTAGGCGGCGGGTGAACAGCCTTTCAGCTCTGAGAATTTGCGATAGAACTGGCTCAGCGTCGGGAAGCCGCTCGCTTGCGCCAGCGCGGGGATCGACTGCTCGCCGCCAATCAGCAGATTGCAGGCATGCCCGATGCGCAGCTGTGCCAGCAGGTCCGAGAAGCTGGTCCGCATCTGCGTCGCGAAGAGGCGCTTGACCGTGGCCGGGCTGGAACGGGCCGCCTCCGCGATTTCCTCCAGCGTCACGGCGCGCGTGTAGTGCTCCTGCATGAACGCCAACGCCGCCGCGAGCCGCCGGTCCTCCACTTCCGCGCTGTAGCCTTGCAGGAGCCGCATGCCCGGATCGTGCTGCAGCTCCGCCAGGATCTCGAACAGGCAGCTCAGGCGCGCCAGCCCGCGTAGCGTGTGCAGGCGCGCGAACGCAGGCGCCAGCTTGCGTGTCAACTCCGCGCTGAACGCGACTCCGCACTTGATCTGCTCCAGCCACTGGCACAGCGCCGCCAGCTCCGGCGCGCCGTTCCCGGCCAGGCCGCGCAGCCACTCCAACGTGAAGAACACCACGCTCACCTCGTTGCCCTGGCCCGCGACCGGGTAGTGCCAGGTGTGCGGCTGGTTGGGCGCCACCAGCGCCAGATCCAGTTCGCCGAAATCCTCCGCGTCCGCCCCGATGTAGCGGCGCCCGCGCCCGTTGAAGGCGAAGGTCAGCTCGTATTCCGGGTGGTAGTGCCAGAAAAAGTCGCAGCCGCCGCACGCCGAGTGCAGGTAGCGCCAGCCCTGGCCTTCTTCCGGTTCGATCCATTCTCTGATCAGCATGAGCCGATTGTAGAAGAAATACAGCCGTCTGCGGAACTTTTCCCTCTGGCGATGGCGGACAATGCCGCCAAATCGATAGCCAAAACCGGAGGGCAGCCGTGCTGCACGCCATTGCAAGACAATTTCGCGGGATCGAGCCGGGCTTCTACCGGCGCTTCTTCGCGCTCGGCTGGCCGATCTCGGCCCAGCTGATCCTCGCCTCCTCGCTGGCGCTGGTGGACGTGCTCATGGTGAGCGCCCTCGGCGCGCCGGCCGTCGCCGCCGTCGGCCTCGCGAGCAAATTCTTCTTCGTCGTGATCCTGATGATTTCGGGCGTGGCGAGCGGTTCGGCCGCGCTGGCCGCGCAGTATGTGGGCCAGAAAGATGATGCCGGCGTACGCCGCATCCTCGCCATTTCGCTGATCGCCGGCTGGGGCGCGGCGCTGCCGTTCACGCTCGGCACCTGGCTCATGCCGCACGCGATCATGGGCCTGTTCGCGTCCGACCCGCAGGTCGTGGAGGAGGGCGCGCGCTTCCTCGGCATGAGCGCGCCCTTCCATCTCGTGATGGCGACGGTGGCGGTGTTCTCCGCCGTGCTGCGCGCCTACGGCAAGTCGGTGCTGCCCATGCTGGTCGGCTTTTTCGCCGTCGCGGCGAACACGGGACTGAACTACCTGCTGATCGGTGGCCACTTCGGCTTCCCTGCCCTGGGTGTGCAGGGCGCGGCCCTGGCCACCTTGCTGGCCAAGACCGCGGAATGCGTCCTGCTGGTCGGGACGGTGTATGCGGCGCGCCTGCCGATTCGCCTCACGTGGCGCCAGTTCCGCGCCGCCTTCGCGCCCGACGAGGTGCGCCGCGTGGCGCGCCAGTGCGTGCCGCTGGTGCTCAACGAACTGGTGTTCGCCGGCGGGATGTTCTCGATCAGCGTGGTCTACGGCCACATGGGCACGGCGCAGCTGGCCGCGACCGCGCTGCTCGGACCCATCGAAGGCCTGTCGATCGACATCTTCATCGGCTTCACGCACGCGGCGGCAATCCTGATCGGCACCGCCCTCGGAGCGCGCGCTTTCGGCCGCGCCAAGCGCTACGCGGTGGTGCTGGCCTGCGTGATCACTGGCGCCACCTTCGTGTTCGGTCTGTTGATGATGGCCTTCCGCGCCCGCATCCTGAGCGTCTACGACGGCGTGGAGCCGGACGTGATCCTGCTGGCGCGCGACCTGTTCCTGATTCTCGCCTTCACACTCTGGCTGCGCCTGTACAACGTGGTCGCCTGCGTGAGCATCCTGCGCAGCGGCGGCGAGGTGCGCTACACGCTGTTCGTCGACATGGTCGTTACCTGGGTCGTGGTGCTGCCGCTGACGGCCTTGTGCGGGATCGTGCTGAGCTGGCCGCTGGCCTGGGTGTTCGCCATCGCCCTGGGGATGGAAGCCCTGCTGAAAGCCCCTGCCTACACTGTGCGTATCCTGCAGCGGACCTGGTTGAGGAGCCTCGTCGGGCTATAATGCGGCCAACCTTTTCCGGCCGCATACCATGACCAACACCACCCATTTCGGCTACAAGACCATCGCCGAGGAAGAGAAAGCCAAGGAAGTCGCCAAGGTTTTCCACTCCGTCGCCGCCAAGTACGACGTGATGAACGACCTCATGTCCGCCGGCCTGCACCGCCTGTGGAAGACCTTCACCATCGCCAACGCCGCCGTGCGGCCGGGCATGAAGGTGCTGGACATCGCGGGCGGCACCGGCGACCTGGCCAAGGCCTTCGCCAAGCAGGCCGGCCCCACGGGCGAGGTCTGGCTGACGGACATTAACGAATCCATGCTGCGCGTGGGCCGCGACCGTCTCTTGAATAAAGGGATCGTCACCCCCACCTTACTGTGCGACGCCGAGAAACTTCCGTTCCCGGACAACTACTTCGACCGCGTCAGCGTCGCCTTCGGCCTGCGCAATATGACGCACAAGGATGCGGCCCTGGCCGAGATGCGCCGTGTGCTCAAGCCGGGCGGTAAGTTGCTGGTGCTGGAGTTCTCGAAAGTCGCAGCACCCCTGCAGAAGCCCTACGACCTGTATTCGTTCAGCGTGCTTCCGTGGCTGGGCCAGAAGATCGCCAACGACGCCGAGAGCTACCGCTACTTGGCCGAGTCGATCCGCATGCACCCGGACCAGGAGACCCTGAAGAAGATGATGGAAGACGTCGGCCTGGAGCGGGTTCAGTACTACAACCTCACCGCCGGCGTGGCCGCTCTGCACACCGGCATCAAACTGTGAAGGCAAGCATGATGAAGAAGTGGATGGCCGGCGTGATGCTGGCCGCGGTGGCGCTGACGGCCCTGGTCGATGCGGCCGATGCCCGCCCGCTCGGTGGTGGCCGCAGCTTCGGCCGCCAGTCGCAGAACGTGTCGCGCCAGCTGCCGCCGGCCCAGCCCGCGCAGCCGATGCGCAGCCCGGCCTATAGCCAACCCGCGCGCGCACCGGCTCCCGCGATTCCGCCCGCCGCGCCGCGCCCCAGCCCGTGGAAGGGCATCCTGGGCGGCCTGCTGGTCGGCGCCGGCCTGGCCGCGCTGTTCTCGCATTTCGGCATGGGCGCCGGCATGGCCAGCGCGCTTGGCTCGATGCTCATGATCGGCCTGCTGCTGCTGGCCGTGATGTTCGTGGTCCGCATGTTCCGCCGCAAGGACGCTTCTTCCAACGCCGGCTTCCAGCGGTTCGAGCCGGCGCCGGCCGGCGCCGCGCGCACCCCGGACATCGGCTCCGGCCTGAGTGGCGGCGGCGTGCAAACGCCGGAGATCGGCTCCGGCCTGAATGCGCAGCCGTCCGATGGCGCGACTTGGGGGCTGCCTGCCGATTTCGACAAGGACGCCTTCCTGCGCCAGGCCAAGTCCTCCTTCATCCGCATGCAGGCCGCATGGGACAAGGGTGACGTGGCGGACCTGCGCGAGTTCACCACGCCGGAAATCTTCGCGGAGCTGCGCATGCAGATCGGCGAACGCAAGGACGCCGACTTCACCGACGTGGTGCGCATCGACGCGGAGCTGCTCGGCATCGAGGACCTGGGTTCCGACTACATGGCCAGCGTGAAGTTCGACGCCATGATCAAGTCCTCGCCCACGGCCCAACCGGAGCCGTTCAAGGAAGTCTGGAACATGACCAAGCCCCATTCCGGCGCCAGCGGCTGGGTGCTGGCCGGAATCCAGCAGCTTTCGTGATGCCACTCTGGTAAGATCGAACCGCCCGTCAGCCAGCCGGGCGGTTTTTTTTCGTGTACACCGTTTATGACCTCCACCGTCCTGCTGCGTCCCGCCGTCGCCGCCATCAATCACCTGCTGGCCCAGGAGGCGTGGGCGCGCGACGCGCTCGCCCTGCACGCGGGGAAGGAAGCGCTGATCGACGGCGGCTCGCTGGCCCTGCGCCTGGTGGTCGGCCGCGACGGCATGGTGGACCAGAGCCGCGCCGAAGGCCCGGCCAACGTGACCATCCGCGTGCGCCTGGCGGATCTGCCGCTCATGGCGCAGGACCGCGAGCGCGCCTTTTCCTACGTGAAGATCGAAGGCGACGCCGACTTCGCCAACACCATCAACCAGCTGGCCAAGGGCCTGCGCTGGGAGGCCGAGCACGATCTCGAACCCTTCCTCGGTCCGATCGGCTCGCGCCGCCTCGCGCAAGGGGCGCGCTCTGCGTTCGGCGCCATCGCCAGCACCCATCGCAAGCTGGCCGAGAACGTGGCCGAATTCCTCCTGGAAGAGCAGCCCACCCTGGTGCGCAAGGAGTCGGCCGCCGACTTCGGCGAGCAGGTCGCCCGCCTGCGCGACGACGTGGAACGCGCCGCCAAGCGCATCGCCAAGCTGGAACAGCGGCTGGCCCCGAAGGCCGCCGCGGCGACCTCGCAACAGAAATTGGATTTTGAATGATTCGTAAGTTCCTGCGCCTCCTGAAGATATTCCGCGTCGCGATCAAGTACGGTCTCGACGAGATCGTGATGTCCGGCCTGCCGGTGCCGCGCACCAGCAAATTCGTCGGCCGCCTGATCTTCTGGCGCGACATCAGCGCTCCGCGCGGCGAGCGCCTGCGCACCGCGCTGGAGGAGCTGGGGCCGATCTTCGTCAAGTTCGGCCAGGTGCTGTCCACCCGGCGCGACCTCGTCCCGGCCGACCTGGCCGACGAACTGGCGCTGCTGCAGGACCGCGTGCCGCCGTTCTCCTCGGACCTGGCGGTGGCCCAGATCACGCGCTCGCTGGGCGCGCATCCCGACCTGCTGTTCGCGAGCTTCAACCGCGAGCCGGTGGCCTCGGCCTCCATCGCCCAGGTCCACTTCGCCACGCTCAAGGACGGCCGGGAAGTCGCGGTGAAGGTGCTGCGTCCCGGGATGAAGCAGTACATCGACGAAGACGTGGCCCTGATGCGCACCGCCGCCGACCTCCTGATGCGGATCTGGAAGGAAGCGCGCCGCCTCAAGCCGAAGGAAGTCATCGCCGAATTCGATAAGTACCTGCACGACGAACTCGACCTGATGCGCGAGGCCGCCAACGCCAGCCAGCTGCGCCGCAACTTCCAGAATTCCAGCCTGCTGCTGGTGCCGGAGATGTACTGGGATTACTGCTCCGAGAGCGTCATCACCATGGAGCGCATGCACGGCATTCCCGTGTCCCAGACCGAGCGCCTGGTGGCCGAAGGCGTGGATCTGGCCAAGCTCTCGCGCGACGGCGTGGAGATCTTCTTCACCCAGGTGTTCCGCGACGGTTTCTTCCACGCCGATATGCACCCCGGGAACATCCTCGTGTCGGTCAAGCCGGAGAGCTTCGGACGCTACATCGCGCTCGACTTCGGCATCGTCGGCACGCTCAACGACTACGACAAGGACTACCTGGCGCAGAACTTCCTGGCCTTCTTCCGGCGCGACTACAAGCGCGTGGCCGAGGCCCATATCGAATCCGGCTGGGCGCCCAAGGACACGCGCGTGGACGAACTGGAATCGGCCGTGCGCGCCTGCTGCGAACCGATCTTCGACCGTCCGCTCAAGGACATCTCCTTCGGCCAGGTGCTCCTGCGCCTGTTCCAGACCTCGCGCCGCTTCAACGTGGAAGTGCAGCCCCAGCTCGTGCTGCTGCAAAAGACCCTGCTCAATATCGAAGGCCTGGGCCGCCAGCTCGATCCCGAGCTCGATCTGTGGAAGACCGCCAAGCCCTACCTGGAACGCTGGATGGCGGAGCAGATCGGCATGCCGGGCCTGATCGAAAAGCTGAAGGAAGAGGCGCCGCGCTTCGCCCACACGCTGCCCACCATCCCGCGCCTGGTGCACCGGGTCCTGTGCAATGCGGTGGAACTGGAGAGCGCCGACAGTGCCCTGTTGCGCCTCATGATTCTCGAGCAGCAGCGCATGAACCGCCTGCTGACGGTGTCCCTGGTGGGCGCCGCCGCGCTGGTCGGCGCCTACGTCCTGCACCACTACTTCCAGGTGTTCTGATGCCGGAATTCGGCAGCCGCGATCCGCTGACGCCGGCCTTCTGGGATGAGCGCTTCGAGCGCGACTTCACGCCCTGGGACCGCGGCGCCGCGCCGCAGGTCCTGCACACGTTCGTCGCCCGCAACGACCGCCCGCTGCGCACGCTGATCCCCGGCTGCGGCAAGGCGTGGGAGCTGGTGCACCTGTGCGAGGCCGGCTGGCCGGCCACCGCGATCGACTTTTCCCCCGCCGCCGTGGCGCAGGCCAAGGAACTCGCGGGCCAGTGGGCGGACCACATCGAGCTGGCCGACTTCTTCGCCTGGCAGCCCCCGCACGAACTGGATTTCATCTACGAGCGCGCCTTCCTGTGCGCGCTGCCGCCGGCCATGTGGGAGAAGGTGGCCGCGCGCTGGGCCGAGCTGCTGCCGGCCGGCGCCCTCCTGGGCGGCTTCTTCTACTTCGACCCCGCGGCCGGAAAGCGGGGGCCGCCTTTCGCCACCACGCCCGAAGCCCTGCACGCGCTGCTCGATCCGTATTTCGAGCTGATCGAGGAGCTGGCGGTCGCGGATTCGATTCCCATCTTTGCCGGCAAGGAGCGGTGGATGGTGTGGCAACGCCGCACGTCAACTTCTTAAGCTAGCGCAATATACGGGCACGCTGCGCGCAATACCTTTCCTGTTCAGGCCGCCGGCCTTGACCCAGACAGGAGCCCACCATGGCGCAGCAAGCCCAAAATCTCGTCATCGATAGCGACGAATGCGTCAACCTGACGCCCGAATCGCCCCGCTTCAAAGACCTTGTCCAGCAGTTCCGTCCCCGGTCCATCGCCGAAGTGCACCGCCTGCTCGGCCCTTCGGCCAGCGGCAGCACCGAACGCTGCTGCATGCCGTCTGCGCTGACGGCCAACTTGCCCAGTCCCGACGCGCTCATGTCGGAAGATCCGCAGGAACGCACGCGCGCCCGCATGCAGGCGGTGACGGCGGCGCGCGCCTACGTGCAGGCGGCGGACACGCGCGACTTCAAGCACGTCGAGCCGTTGCTGGACCGCTTCATCGAGATCAGCAAGCCGGTCCTGCATGGCTTCCAGTTCGCCGACATCGATATCGCGAACGGCGCGACGCTCACGCTCACCTACAACGTGCACCTGCTGTACGCCGCGGCGATCCGCATGCACGGGACCGGGCGCATGGTCTGCAAGGGGCCGACCACCATCCGCGCAAGCTCCGTCAGCGGACGCATTCCCGTGTTCCGGCCCAGCGACGTGGCGCAGGTATCGCTGGCCAACGCGATCCGCAACCCCTGACCCCACCTATTGAACCGAGGAGAAGACTATGCCCAACATCATTGCGCGGGGTGACGATGGCGCGGCCGGCACCGATGGCGTGCCCGGCACCACCCAATTCAAGGCCAGCAACGGCCAGAACGGCGTCGACCACTGGAACGGCGACGACCCGCCCAAGCGCGGGCACGATGGCGTGAAGGGGCCGCGCGGCGCGGACGGCACCAGCGGCCAGGATGCGCGCGACGGCAGCGACATCGTCATCGAAGTCTCCGACTTCATCGCCGGGGTGGACGTCGACACGCGCGGCGGCTCCGGTGGCCACGGCGGCGCCGGCGGCGCGGGCGCCAATGGCCAGGAGGGCGGCGATGGCGGCAAGGCGGCCGATCAGGGGGATCAACCCGCCGGCGGCGGGAATGGCGGCAACGGCGGAGACGGTGGCAATGGCGGCCGAGGCGGCAATGGCGGCAAGGGTGGCAACATCACCGTCATCGCGAAATCGATCACCACCGGAACGCTGAACGGCAACGCCGAGGGCGGGCCGGGCGGCGTAGGCGGCTCGGCCGGCGCGGGTGGCCTCGGTGGCAGCGGCGGCGCGGGCGCACCGACCGGAGCGACCGGCGCGCCGGGCAACAACGGCTTCCCCGGCGTGAACGGTTCCAAGGGGCGCGATGGCCAGATCGTGATCCAGGAGCGTCCGTGACGCGGCGGGAGGGGCTGCGCCGTGCTTGAGGACGTGCTGCGCGCACAGTTCGAGCGCCTGTCCGCATGGGCGGCGCTTCCCTCCCAAGTCGAACGGCGGGCGGAAACGGCCTTCGCCGCGCTGACCGAAGGCGCGCTGCGGCGCCCGGCCAGTCCGCCCTTCGACGGCCTGTCGCGCATCAACGCCAGCGGCCTGCCGTTCCAGTGGTCCTTCAGCTTTGCGCCGGGCGGCGCGCGCAGCCTGCGCTTTCTGTGCGAGCCGGGCCGTCCCGGCGACTCCGCGCAGCAGCGTTTCGCCTTCGCCCGCGGCTGTCTTGAGCGTGCCCTCGATGGCCTCGGGACGCCGCGGCCGCAATGGCTGGAGGGCAGCGTCTTCGCTCACCTCATCCCGGGTGCGGACGCGTGGCCGGAGCACTGGCGCAGCGCGCTGTGGTTCGGCGTGGGCGCGGCGCCGGGCGGCGTCCTGATCAAACCCTACGTGAACCTGAACTGGGGCACGGCGCTCGAACGCTGGCGGCGCCTGGGGCGCGTGCTGCGCGATCTCGATCGCCGCGCCGCGCTCGAGACCCTGTGCGCATTTTCCGGGCAGGTGTCGCGCAATTCCTGGCCGGTCGGCCTCGCGCTGGACGTGCTGCCGGACGGGCATTGCGGCCGGGTCAAGATCTACTTCCGTTCCGATGCGGTGACGCCGGAATGGCTGCAGCGCTGGTACGCCGCCGCCGGGGCCGAGGCGCAGGCGCCGCTGGTACGCGCGGCGCTCGACGCGTTTCCGTATTGCGGGCAGGCGCGCTATCCGGAGCGCGCCTTCGTCGTCAGTTTGGAACTGGGCGAGACTGCGGTTTCGCTGAAGACGGACTTTGCCATCACGCGTTGGATGCGGGACGATGCGGCCATCGCGGCCGGTACGCGCCGCCTGCTGCGCCGGGCAGGCGCGGAGCCGGAGGAATTCGACGCGGCCCTGCGCGCGCTCGGTGCGTGGCCGCCGGACGATGGCGAGGCGCGGGTGCTGCGTTTCGTCGGCCTGGGGCACGAGGCGGACGGTTCGCGTCACGTCAACGTCTACGCCGAGCCGCCATTGGCCGGGCCGACCCGCGCGTGCGTGAACCTGAACCTGTTGGCGCCTGCGCTGGCTGCGCGCTCAGGCGCAGGGGTTCCCGCCTGCGCGGGAACGACGGCGGTGCTGCGCCGCGGACTGGACTTCCTCCTGGCCCGGCAGGAAGACGGCATGTGGCGCGACTACGATCTGCCGGTCGGTGTGGCCGATCAATGGATTACGGCGTACGTGCTGTGGATGCTGGCGGACCTGCCGCGCGCCCAGCTTTGCGCGCCGGCGCTGGCCGGCGCCGGAGCCGCCTTGCTGCGTGTGGGTGCGGCGGCCGGCGGATGGGGCTACAACGCCGGCACCGGCAACGATGCCGATTCGACCAGTATCGCGATCCTGGCGCTGCGGGCCCACGGCATCGCCGCGCCGCGGCCGGCTTTTGACTTCCTCGCCACCTGCCGCGCCGCCGATGGCGGAATGGGGACCTATCCGCCCGGCTCGGAGCCGGGCGGCAGCTGGTGCCATGGCAGCTGCGAGGTCAGCGCCGCCGCGTTGCTGGCGCTCGGCGGGGATGCTCAACTTGCCGCCTTTCTGGCGAAGACGCAGCATGAAGACGGCCTGTGGCCCTCGTTCTGGTGGCACAGTCTCCTGTATCCGAGCTGGCTCGCCCTGTGCGCGGGCTGCCGGCCCGGCGCCGCGCTGCGCCACACCCTGGCGCGCTACGAACCGATCGACGCCTTCGAAACGGCCTTGCTCCTCTTGTGCCGCGACGCCGCCGGCCTGCGCGACGGCTGCGCGCCGCTGGCCCGGCGCCTGGCAGAACAGC
>DASRUW010000079.1:0-2317 GCA_035655255.1 Telluria sp.
TTTTGCATGACCAAGTCCCTTCAACAAGAGATCCCTGGTTCGACATGCCTTCAGATCAGGAGTTCCACACTTGCCGGTGACAGAGCCAAAAAAAACGGCTGCCGCGGCAGCCGTCCGATGGAGAGGTGAATGCGTTCAGCGCACGAAGTTCACGTCGCCCGAGCCGGTGCGGGTGATGGTGCGCTCGCGCGGCTCGCCGTAGACGTCGATCTCGCCGCTGCCGCGCACGGCCAGCACGGCCGTTTCGCGGGCATGCACGGAGGCGTGGCCGGAGCCTTTCTGGTCGACCGAGACGCGGTCCGCTTCCAGGTGCTGGGCGTCGAGCGTGCCGGAACCGGTCTGGTCGACGTGCATTTCCTTGGCGGTGCCCGCCAGGGTCACCGTGCCGGTGCCCGCCACTTCAGCGATGATGCGGTCGGCCACGATGCCGCTGCTGATGTCCATGTCGCCGCTGCCGTGCAGGCTGGCCAGCACCTCCTTGTAGCGGCAGTTGAATTTGATGCTGCCCGAGCCGCGCAGCATCAGCTGCACATGCTCGCCGGCGAAACCGTTCACGCTGGCCGAGCTGCTGCCGTTGAGGGCCAGGTTCTCCAGCGCCGGAAGGGTCAGCTCCACGCGGATCGGCTGGCGGTGATGCAGCAGCATGCCGCTCACGCCGATGTGGATGTTCTCGCCTTCGACCGTGGTATCGATGTTGCCCAGCAGGCGCTTCTCGCCCTTCACCACCAGCGACGGGGTGGAACCCTGGCGCAGCGTGAGCACGATCGGCCCGTTCAGGTCCACCGAGCGCACGCTCTTGTCGATGGCGCGGGTGTCGGACACGATGACGCGTCCTTCGCGCAGGCCCGGGGCGCGCACGCCGTTCGCGCGCAGCATGCTGTAGCTGATGCCGATCAGGACGAAGGCCAGCACCAGCAGGGCGAATCCGGTTTTGATCAATCCACGCATGATGTCAGCTCCCTTTGAGCAGAGAGATGTTCATTTCGATGTAGCGGCGCGCTCCGGCGGCCACCTGGCGCGTCACGACGATCCCCAGCAGGAACAGCAGGACGCCGACCACGACCAGCCCGAGCCCGACCGCCGTCTGCGTGGTGCGCGAGCGCGCGTCCATGTCGGTGTAGATGCGCACGCCGTGGCCGGCCATCTCCTCGGCCTGGTGCAGCATGTCGCCGCTGTCGTCTTCCGCGTCGGCCTCGTCGTCGAAGATCTGCACGCCGCCGGGGCCGATGGTGACGCGGGTCTGGCCGCCGTCGACCTCGACGCCGTTGACGGTGACGTGTTTCAGCGGGCTGCTCAGGACCAGTTCGTTGGCGCCGGCCAGTCCGCTGGCCGTGACGGCGATGCCGCCCACGTAGGTGCCGAACGCGGTGCCGTACAGGGCCACCACCAGCGCGAAGATCACGGCGGCCGGCACGATCATGAACATGTTGAAGATCGCCAGCCCGAAGGCCGACAAGATCATGCGCACCGCGTTCACCGGGCGCGGCGCGGCTTGCAGCGCCTGCAGGTGGGTGTTGGCGCGCAGCGTCATCGCGATCTTTTTCGGATCGTCCAGGTCGCGGCTGATTTCCTCGTCGGACAGGCCGGCGGCGGCGCCGTCGACGAAGCGCTGCTCGTAGTAGGCCAGCGTCTTCGCCACCGCGTCCGGCGGCAGGCCGGCCATGGCCCGCTTGAGGGCGTCGATGTATTCCTGCTTGTTCATGCTTGCTTCCTCAGGCACGGGCCAGGCTGGCCACGGCGCCGAAGGCCTGCGCGGTCGCCGTAGGGCTGCCCAGCAGGTCGGGTTTGACGATCACGGCGGTACTGGCGGTCACGAATGCCAGCAGGGCCAGGGTGCGCAGTCCAAGTGAAATGTTCATGATCTGTCCTTTGTTGCAATCTCTGTGTCGATGGTGACACTGTACGGGCAGCGTCCCGGACGGGCCACGGGATTGCGACAGAGTGCATATTTGGCGGGACAGGCGACACCACGCGGGGATTATCCGTGCGCGGCCAGAAGGGCGGCGGCGGCCACCCCGCTGCGCACGGCCGCTTCCAGCGTGGACGGGTAGGCGCCGGCCGTGTAGTCCCCGGCCAGGGCCAGCCCGGGCAGGCCCAGGTCGTTGGGTGGGCGGGACAGGCCGGGCGTGCAGGCGAAGGTCGCGCGCTTGTCGGTAATGACGCGGGTCCAGGCCGGCGCCGCCAGTTCGGGACGGCCCAGGTCAGAGGCCAGCTGGGCGGCAACCGCCGCGGCTAGCTTGTCCTGCTCCAGCGCGGCCGCTTCGTCGGCGGCGCTGACGACGACCGCCAGCAGGCCGGCATGGGCCGGTTCCAGTTG
>DASRUW010000080.1:0-4175 GCA_035655255.1 Telluria sp.
CCTTCACCCGCTCAATGGTGGCCGCGTCATGCGGATTATCCAGCACGTCGGCAATCAGGTTGCCGACCTGGGCCGCCTCGGCTTCCTTGAAACCGCGCGTGGTCATGGCCGGGCTGCCGAGGCGGATGCCGGAGGTGACGAACGGTTTTTCCGGATCGTTCGGAATCGCGTTCTTGTTGCAGGTCATGTGCGCCGAGCCGAGGATCGCTTCCGCTTCCTTGCCGGTGATCTTCTTCGCGCGCAGGTCAACCAGCATCACATGCGATTCGGTGCGTCCCGACACGATGCGCAAGCCGCGCGCGATCAGGGCTTTCGCCAGTGCGTCGGCGTTCTTGACGACCTGCTGCTGGTATTCCTTGAATTCCGGCGCCAGCGCTTCCTGGAAGGCGACCGCCTTGCCGGCGATCACGTGCATCAGCGGGCCGCCCTGGATGCCGGGGAAGATGGCGGAGTTGATCGCCTTCTCGTGCTCGGCCTTCATCAGGATGATGCCGCCGCGCGGTCCGCGCAGGGACTTGTGGGTGGTGGAGGTGACGAAGTCCGCGTGCGGCACCGGATTCGGATACACGCCGGCGGCGATCAGGCCCGCATAGTGGGCCATGTCCACCATGAAGTAGGCGCCGACGGCCTTGGCCACGCGCGCGAAGCGCTCGAAGTCGATGCGCAGCGAGAAGGCCGAGGCGCCCGCGATGATCAGCTTCGGCTTGTGCTCGTGGGCCAGGCGCTCCATCTGCTCGTAGTCGATGTCTTCCTTCTCGGTCAGGCCGTAGGAGACGACGTTGAACCACTTGCCCGACATGTTCAGCGCCATGCCGTGGGTCAGGTGGCCGCCTTCGGCCAGCGACATGCCCATGATGGTGTCGCCCGGCTTGAGCATGGCGAAGAACACGCCCTGGTTGGCCTGGGAGCCGGAGTTCGGCTGCACGTTCGCCGCTTCCGCGCCGAACAGCTTCTTGACGCGGTCGATCGCCAGCTGCTCGGCGACGTCTACGAATTCGCAGCCGCCGTAGTAGCGCTTGCCCGGATAGCCTTCGGCGTATTTATTGGTCAGCTGGGAGCCCTGGGCTTCCATCACGGCCGGCGAGGTGTAGTTTTCGGAGGCGATCAGTTCGATGTGGTCCTGCTGGCGAACGTTTTCCTTCTTGATGGCGTCCCACAGTTCCGGGTCAACGTTGGCGAGCGTGTGATCTTTTGCAAACATGAGAAAAAACTCCAGTCGATAAGTGAGCGATGCGGATCGATGAGGGACGCCGGAAAAACAAACAGGCAGCCGTCAACACTATTCCATCGTGGCTGCCCAGGCGAACGGCTTCAAGATGCCTCACGTTCCCCAGTGGATGCCCACCATAGCCCGCGGGGGTGGCCGCGCGGCGTTTCGCCAGTTACGTGAGACGGTAAATGGAGCCAAGATTGTAAGTTAACTGGGACGTCGGAGCAAGAAACCTGAATTGCCGGTTTCATATAAAATCAGCACAATCTCACCTCTTTGCGACTTCCCACCATGATCGTATTCATCACCGGCGCCTCGTCGGGTTTTGGGGCCGAGATGGCCCGCCGTTTCGTACGCCACGGCCACCAGGTGGTCGCCTCCGGCCGGCGCGAAGACCGCCTGAACCAGCTGGCGGCCGAACTGGGCGAGAACTGCCTGCCCGTGCCGATGGACGTCACGGACAAGAAATCCATCGAAAACGCGCTGGCCGTGATGCCCCAGTCCTGGCGCCAGGTGGACGTCCTGGTCAACAACGCCGGCCTGGCCCTGGGCACGCAGCCCGCCCACGAAGCCTCCCTGGACGACTGGGAGACCATGATCGACACCAATTGCCGCGGCCTCGTGACCATGACGCGCGCCCTGCTGCCCTCGATGGTCGAACGCGGCGCCGGCCTCGTCATCAACATCGGCTCCGTGGCCGGGCACTACCCCTACCCCGGCGGGAACGTCTACGGCGCCACCAAGGCCTTCGTGGAGCAGTTCACCCTGAACCTGCGGGCCGACCTGGTCGGCACCGGGGTGCGCGCCACCAATATCGCCCCCGGCCTGTGCGGCGGCACCGAATTCTCCAACGTGCGCTTCAAGGGCAACGACGCGGCCGCGTCCAAGGTCTACGAAGGCACCACCCCGCTCACGGCGGAGGATGTGGCCGAAGCGGCCCTGTGGGTGGCCACCCTGCCGCCTCACGTCAACATCAACAACATCGAAATGATGCCTACCTGCCAAGGTTTTGCGCCGTTTAACATCAAACGCGCAAATTGTTAGCGGTTGTTACAATTCTTGGCGACCTGCCAGCGGTACAGCGTAGAATGTTTCCCAAATTTATAAATGGCAACGCATATGCCCTCTGCCTTCGACTGGCCAGTCCGCGTCTACTATGAGGACACGGACGCCGGTGGGATCGTTTTCTACGCCAACTATCTGAAATTCTTCGAGCGCGCCCGCACCGAGTGGCTGCGCGCGCTGGACATCGGACAACAGGCTCTGCTCGAGCGCAGCGGCGCGATGTTCGTCGTCAAGAGCGCCGCCGTCGAATATCATGCGCCGGCCCGGCTGGACGATGTACTAAACTTAAGCTTGAGTATTGAAAAACTGGGCCGGGCTTCGGTCCAGTTCATCCAGCAAGCGTGGTGCGGGGAGGTGCTCCTGACCAGTGCCCGCGTCAAAGTCGGCTGCGTGGACGCGGCCACCCTTCGCCCGCGCCCCCTTCCCGACACCGCCGCCGACCGGATGCGCACCGCCCTGACCCAACCTTAGAAAAACGAGAACCAATGAACGTCGTCCAGGACCTGTCTTTCGTCGAACTGATCGCCAACGCGCACGTGATCGTGCAGCTCATCATGGCGCTGCTCTTCCTGTTGTCGCTGGTGAGCTGGAGCTACATCTTCCGCAAGCTGTTCGCCCTGCGCGCCGCGCGCGGCCAGACCGAGAAGTTCGAACGCACCTTCTGGGCCGGCGGCAACCTGCACACCCTGCACCAGCATGCCTCCAGCTCGCGCGACCAGAGCGGCGCCCTGGCCCGCATCTTCGAAGCCGGCATGGGCGAATACATCAAGGGCAAGCAGGCGGTGCGCGACGCGCTCGACACCGGCGCGGTGCTGGACGGCGCCCGCCGCGCCATGCGCGCAGCCTTCCAGCGCGAGCTCGACTCGCTCGAGACGCACCTGAACTTCCTGGCCTCGGTCGGTTCCGTGTCGCCGTACATCGGCCTGCTGGGCACCGTGTGGGGCATCATGAACGCCTTCCGCGGCCTGGCCAACGTGCAGCAGGCCACGCTGGCGGCGGTCGCGCCCGGCATCGCCGAAGCGCTCATCACCACCGCCATCGGCCTGTTCGCCGCGATTCCGGCCGTGGTGGCGTACAACCGCTTCACCCACGACATCGACCGCCTCGCGATCCGCTTCGAAAGCTTCGTCGAAGAGTTCTCGAACATCCTGCAACGTCAGTCGCGCTAAGCCATGGCCTCCTCGTTCTCCAGCGGCCTGCGCGGTTCCCGGCGCCGCAAGTTCAAGTCCGAGATCAACGTCGTGCCCTATATCGACGTGATGCTGGTGCTGCTCATTATCTTCATGGTGATCCCGCCCGCGAACAATCCGAGCGTGATCAACCTGCCGAACGCGGAAAAATCCGCGCTGCCGCCGGACAGCTACATCCAGATCCAGGTCAGGCCGAACGCCGACCCGGCCATCGGCGTCAACGGCAAGCACTCCGTGGCGCCGCAGTCCATGCCCACCCGCGCCGCGCTGGTGGCGCGCCTGCGCGAGCTGCACACGACGAACCCCGACTACCCGGTCCTCATCGCCGGCGACAAGGACAGCAAGTACGACGACGTGATCCAGCTGATCTCCGAAGCGAAGAAGATCGGCATTACCCGCGTGGGGTTGGCAACCAAATGAAACCCGCGGCCGCAGGCGGCGTCCCCTACACCGTTCCGCCGGAACCTTCGCGCTGGCGCGCCATCGCGCTCGCGGTGGGGGTGCACGCGCTGCTGCTGTCGTTCCTGTGGTTCGGCATCCAGTGGCAAAACGCGGTGCCGGTGGCGATCGAAGCCGAGGTGTGGGACACGACCACCCAGCAGGCCGCCCCGCCGCCCGCGCCCCAGCCCGAGCCGGCGCCCACGCCCGAGCCGACGCCGCCCGCGCCGGCCAAGGTGGAGGAGCCGCCGCCGGTCAAGCCCGACATCGCC
>DASRUW010000081.1:0-4606 GCA_035655255.1 Telluria sp.
GAGCTGCGCCAGGCCGCCGTGGCCCAGGCCGAGGCGATCATCGAGAACCGGGTCCAGTCCTTCATGCACTGGATCGACGACCGCGCCGTGGTGCCGGTCATCCAGGACCTGCACGAGTCGAGCGAGGCCCTGCGCCTGGCCGAACTCGAACGCGCGCGCAAGCTGCTGGCCCGCGGCGAGCCCGTGGACGCCGTGCTGGAAGCCCTGTCCAAGGGCCTGACCGCCAAGTTCCTGCACGGACCGCAGCAAGCCCTGCACCGCGCCAGCGGCGACGAGCGCTCGCGCCTGGCCGAACTGCTGCCCCAGCTGTTCCGCGGCCGCCGTTAGCGTCCCGCCTGCCCTCGCGCGCCGCGCCGGCGCCGCCGCTGCCCGTTTACCTCTTTCTTTCGCACCGCTATGAAACCATCGATGCTGGCCAAGCTGGACCAATTGGCCAACCGCCTCGCCGAACTGGACGAACTGCTCATGTCCCAGGACGCGACGGCCAACATGGACAACTACCGCAAGATGACGCGCGAGCACGCCGAACTCGGGCCGCTGGTCGCCGTCTATCACCAGTACCAGCAGGCCCAGTCCGACCTGGCCGAGGCCCAGGCCATGCTGGCCGACCCGGAGATGAAGGACTTCGCGCAGGAGGAGATCGACGCCGCCCGCGCCCGCACCGCGGAGCTGGACGTCGAGCTGCAGAAGATGCTGCTGCCGAAGGACGAGAACGACGAGCGCAACATCTTCCTCGAGATCCGCGCCGGCACCGGCGGCGAGGAATCGGCCCTGTTCGCGGGCGACCTGCTGCGCATGTACACGCGCTTCGCGGAACGCCAGCGCTGGCAGGTGGAGATGGTGAGCGCCTCCGACTCCGACCTGGGCGGCTACCGCGAGGTCATCGTGCGCATCATCGGGCGCGGCGCCTACTCCAAGCTCAAGTTCGAGTCCGGCGGGCACCGCGTGCAGCGTGTGCCGGCCACCGAGACGCAGGGCCGCATCCACACCTCCGCCTGCACCGTGGCCGTGATGCCGGAAGCGGACGAAGTGGAGGACGTGAACATCAATCCGGCCGACCTGCGCATCGACACCTTCCGCGCTTCCGGCGCCGGCGGCCAGCACATCAACAAGACCGATTCGGCGGTGCGCCTCACCCACCTGCCGACCGGGATCGTGGTGGAATGCCAGGACGACCGCAGCCAGCACAAGAACAAGGCCCAGGCCCTGAAGGTGCTGGCCGCGCGCATCAAGGACGTGCAGCTGCGCGAGCAGCAAAGCAAGGAGGCGGCCACCCGCAAGAGCCTGATCGGCTCGGGCGACCGCAGCGAGCGGATCCGCACCTACAACTTCCCGCAGGGGCGCGTGACCGACCACCGCATCAACCTCACCCTGTACAAGCTGGATTTCATCATGGACGGCGATCTTGACGAACTGACCAAGGCCCTCTCGGCCGAACATCAGGCCGAGCAGCTTGCCGCCCTGGCGGATTAAAATAGACGCTTCACATTCGGGACGCTACGCCATGCCTTCGCTTCGCGCTTCGCTGTACCTCATCGCCGTCTACTGCCTCGCCCTGATCGGTGCGGCCCTGTACCTGCAACATGTGCAGAACCTGCTGCCTTGCCCCTTGTGCGTGATCCAGCGCTACGCATACCTGGGCATCGCTTTGTTCGCGTTCATCGGCGCCGCCGCCGACAAGCCCAAGCTGGGCGCGGGCCTGGCCCTGATCAGCGCCGGCATCGGCATCGGCACCGTGGCCAAGCACCTGTACGTGCTGGCGCATCCGGGCTTTTCGTGCGGGATCGACCCGCTCGAAACGAGCCTGAACAAGATCCCCACCGCCACCTACCTGCCCTGGCTGTTCCAGGCCGACGGCCTGTGCGAGAGCGCCACCGACACCGTGCTCGGCCTGACCGTGCCGCAGTGGTCGGCCGTGGGCTTCGGCATCGCCACCGTCGCCCTGCTGGCGGTGTGGCTGCGCGCCCGCGCCCGCCGATGAACCTCACGCTCGGCGCGCTGCTTGCGCGGCTGCCGCTGGAGCCGCTGGAAAACCGCATCCTGCTCGGCCACGCGCTCGGCCTGTCACGCGTGGCCCTCATCACAGAGTCGCAGCGCGAGCTGACGTCGGAAGAGGTCGCGCGCGTCGAGGCCCTGGTCGCGCGGCGCGTGGCCGGCGAACCGGTGGCCTACATCGTCGGCACGCGCGAGTTCTACGGCCTGCCGTTCCAGGTATCGCCCGCCGTGCTGATTCCGCGGCCGGAAACGGAACACCTGGTCGAACTGGCGCTGGAACGCATGCCGCCGCGCGCCCGCGTGCTGGACATGGGCACGGGCAGCGGCGCCATCGCCGTGGCGCTCGCGCACACGCGGCCGGACGCGCAGGTGACGGCGCTGGACCGAAGCCCCGAAGCGCTTGCCGTCGCGCGCGCCAATGCCGCCGCCAACGGCACGCCGGTGCGCTTCCTGCAAAGCGACTGGTTCTCCGCTTTGGCCGATGACGAACGTTTCGACGTCATCGCCTCCAATCCGCCCTACGTGGCGGCGGGCGATCCGCACCTGGCGCAAGGCGACCTGCGCTTCGAGCCCACCGGCGCGCTGACCGACGAAGCGGACGGCATGCAGGCGCTGCGCACCATCGCCGCCGGCGCGCCCGCGCACCTGGCGCCAGGCGGCTGGCTGCTGATGGAACACGGCTACGACCAGGGCGCCGCCGTGCGTCAGCTTTTGCAGCGCGATTTCGACCAAGTGCAAAGCTGGCGCGACCTGGCCGGCATCGAGCGGGTCACGGGCGGCAGGCTGCGCTAGCGGCGGCCATCCGGAACCGGGGGACCGCCGACGCGTCCGCCAAATTTCGGATAAGCTCTGCACACTTACCAATCCGGCAGTAGAAAGGACACCACCGTGTCGAACCGATTGACCAGCCGCCTGGCCTTGCTGGGCGACGAAGCGCACCGCGGCCTGCTTACCCAAGGGCTACGCGGAATCGAGCGCGAAACGCTGCGCGTGGACCGCCAGGGCCATCTCGCGCGCACCCCGCATCCGGCCGGCGCCGGCTCCGCCCTCACGCACCCGCAGATCACCACCGACTACGCCGAGACGCTGATGGAATTCATCACGCCGGCGGAGCACGACATCGGCACCACGCTCGCGCGCCTGGACGCCATCCACCGCTACGCCTACGGCAAGCTGGGCGACGAGATGCTGTGGAGCCAGTCGATGCCTTGCGAGCTGCCGTCCGAGGCGGAAATCGAGATCGCCAACTATGGCCGTTCCAACATCGGCATGCTGAAGCACGTGTACCGCCGCGGCCTGGCCCTGCGCTACGGGAAAGCCATGCAGTGCATCGCGGGCGTCCACTACAACTACTCGCTGCCCGAAGCGCTGTGGGACGTGTTGCGCAACAACGACGGCGTGGAGTCGGAGCGCCGCCAGCCGCTGCGCTCGTACCAGTCCGAGAGCTACATTGCCCTGATCCGCAACTTCCGCCGCTACAGCTGGTTATTGATGTACCTGTTCGGCGCCTCGCCGGTGCTCTCGCGCAGCTTCCTGCGCGACCGCCCGCACAATCTCGAACATCTCACCGACGACACCCTCTACCTGCCCTACGCGACCAGCCTGCGCATGAGCGATCTGGGATACCACAACAACGCGCAGTCGGGCCTCACGCCGCACGAGAATTCGCTGGAAAGCTATGTGCAGACGCTGATGTGCGCCGTGCGCCGGCCGTACGAACCCTACGCCGCCTTCGGCACCAAGCGTGACGGCGAATGGGTCCAGCTGAACACCAACGTGCTGCAGATCGAGAACGAGTACTACTCCACGATCCGCCCCAAGCGCGTGATCCGCACCGGCGAGCGCCCCGTGCAGGCGCTGTGCAACCGCGGCGTGCAGTACATCGAGGTGCGCTGCCTGGACGTCGATCCGTTCGAGCCGGTCGGCATCGCGCTCGACACGGGCCGCTTCCTGGATGCGTTCCTGCTGTTCTGCGCCCTGGACGAGAGCCCCTTCATCAACGAGATGCAAAGCCAGGTCCACGCCCGCAATTTCCTGCGCACCGTGAAGGAAGGCCGCAAGCCGGACCTGACGCTCACGCGCGGCGACGAGGAAGTGCCGCTGCGCGTCTGGGCCGGGGAACTGCTGGAGCGCATCCGCCCCGCCGCGCAACTGCTGGACGCGGAACGCGACGACGACACCCACCAGCATGCGCTGTCGCTGCAGCGCGCCAAGGTGGCGGACCCCGAACTGACGCCGTCCGCGCGCGTGCTGGCCGAGGTGCGCGCCGCTGGTTCCTTCCAGGCGTTCGGTCTGCGCATGAGCGAACAGCATGCCGAGTACTTCCGTTCCAGCCCGCTGATGCCGGCGGAGGAGCAGATGTTCGACGACATGGCCGCCGCCTCGCTGGCGGAACAGGCGCAGATCGAAGCGAGCGATACCTTGTCCTTCGACGACTTCGTCGCCGCCTACAACGCCAGCCGACTGTGCGGCGACGTGCGCGAATGATCCGCCTGGCCCCTTTGCTGCTGGCTGCCGGCCTGGCCCAAGGCGCCGGCATTCCGCTGAAGGCCCAGCCGCAGCTGGTCGCGCCAGGCGTGATCTCGAACTCGCTGCACGAATTCGCGCCCTC
>DASRUW010000082.1:0-9875 GCA_035655255.1 Telluria sp.
TCGCCGTTCTCGGCCTCGTAGTAGCGCGCGGAGGCCTCGATGTCCTGCACCTCGTCCTCGTCCGGCAGGGTGACGCCGTAGATGGACTTGACCCAGGCGCGTTCGTCCTCGTTCGGCTCGGTCAGGTCGACCCACACCGGCGCCACCTGCTCAAGGTCGGCGCGCGACTCGATGGGGACCTGGTTCAGACGGCCATTTTGTAGGACGAATACGTTGATCATGCGCGCTCTCGGCCGGGCGGTTTTTCAAAAACAGCGCAAGTGTACCCGCAAAGGCCGCGCAGCGGCTACTTCCTTTCGCCGGTCTGCTTCGCGATGACCTTGTCGAGCATCGGGTCCGAGCCCTCGGTCTTCGGCTCCTCCTTGGGCGGAACCTTGGGCGCTTCGATCCCGCGCGTGTCGTGGATGGCGATGTCGCGCGAGGTCTTGTTGCTGTCCTTGCAGTCCGTGTTGGAGATGACGGTCTGGCCGTCGATGACGCATTTGCGCAGCGGGCCGCCGGCGCCGGGCGCGGAACCCGCGGCCAGTGCGGCGGGCGCCGCGGGGGCGGCCTTGATGGCCTGGTCCAGGCCTTCCTTGAACAGGTTCTTCTCCTGGCGGATCGACATCAGGGCCAGCATCGCCCCGCCCGCGACCACCATGCAAATGACAGCCACCCACACCAGGCTGATCCCGCGCTGATACTTCGTCATCGTGCTCTCTCCCTTGTTGTTACGGCAGGTCCGCCGCGTTGAGTTGTCGAAGAATGAGATCGGTGCGCCGCGCCAGGTAACGGCTGTCGCGGTGCTTGTCGTAGAAGCGCGGATTGGGCAGCATCACCGCCAGCCGCGCCGCCTGCGCGGGCGTGAGCTGGGAGGCGTGCACGTTGAAGTAGTGCCGCGCGGCCGCTTCGGCGCCGAAGATGCCCTGGCCGAATTCGACCACGTTCAGGTACAGCTCGAGGATGCGGCGCTTGCTCATGGCCGCTTCGATCATGTAGGTGATGACCAGCTCCTGGCCCTTGCGGATGTAGCTGCGCGAGCCGGACAGGAACAGGTTCTTGGCCAGCTGCTGGGTGATGGTCGAGCCACCCGCGGCGATCTTGTGACGCTTGTTGTTCTTCTCCCAGGCCTTCTGCAGCGCGTCCCAGTCGACGCCATCGTGCTCGGCGAAGTTGGCGTCCTCGGAGGTCACCACGGCGCGCTTGAGATTATCCGAAATGGCCCGGTATTCGACCCAGGTCTGGTGGATGTTGGCGCGCGGGTTCTTGGCCTGGATCGCCTCCTGCTGCAGGCGCATCATGCTGGTCATGGCGGGGTTGTGGCCGGACCACCAGAGCACCCAGGCGAAGTAGTAGAGCTGGACGGCGAGGATCAGCAGGATCGGCGCGAGAATCAGCCATTTGAACAAACGGCGATTGCTCGCGCCCTTGCGGGCTTTCTTCATATGGTTTGACGCAGTTCTTCCAGGACCGGTTGTGTCGCCGGCCGCACGCCGCGCCAGAGGCTGAACGCCTCGGCGGCCTGTTCGACCAGCATCCCCAGGCCGTCCCGGACCGCAGCGCCGTGGCGGGCGGCGAACTGCAGGAACACGGTCGGCTCTCGTCCATACATCATATCCAATGCCAGCGCGCCTGTGCCAAAAACCGTGGGCGGAATGGGTGGAAGCGCGGCCTGCAGGCTGGCCGAGGTGCCGTTGACGATCACGTCGAACTGTCCATCCAGCGTCTCGAAGGCGCTGGCGCGCACGGTCTGGCCGCGTTGCGCCAGGGGCTGGAACTGGTCGGCCAGCGCCTGCGCGTTGGCGACCGTGCGATTGGCGATCACCAGTTCGCGCGGGCCTTCGCCCAGGAGCGGCAGGATCACGCCGCGCGCCGCGCCGCCGGCGCCGAGCAGCAGCACGCGTTTTCCTGTCAAGGCCACACCGGCGTTGCGGACGATGTCCGCCACCAAGCCGGCGCCGTCCGTGTTGTCGCCCCGGATCGCGCCGCCGGCCTCGAACACCAGCGTGTTGACCGCGCCGGCGGCCTGCGCCCGTGGGGTAAGCGCGCTGCACAGCGCGGCCGCCTCCAGCTTGAACGGCACCGTCACATTGGCGCCGCGGCAGCCCTGCGCGATCAGGCTGCGCACCGTGCCGGCGAAGTCGTCCAACGGGGCGAGGCAGGCCTCATAGGTGAGCCGTTGCCCCGTCTGGGCGGCGAAGGCGGCGTGAATGGCCGGAGACTTGCTGTGAGCGATGGGATTGCCGATGACGCAGTAACGATCCATGTCCATCAATGGGCGGCCTTTTCGAAAACGAGGGTGTCGCGGGTGGTGAACTTGAAGGTGATGAAGACGACCCACACGTCGTCGCGGTCGCGCGAGCGCATGTTGGCCGGGAAGCGGCCGAAGGGCGCCGAGCGGCGCACGATGCGGATGGCGGCGGCGTCCAGGTCCGGGTTGCCGGAGCTTTGCTTGATCTCGATGCCGCCGTCGCGCTCATAGATGGTCCCGTCCTGGAACACGGGGATCATCATCATCAGCTGGCCGTACAGCTTCTTGCCGTTCTTCTGCGGGAAGTTCAGGGTGCCGATGTCCTCGATCCGCCTGGTCATCGTGTTGTAGTACATCGCGTATTCGACGGCGCGCGTGCTGGGCGTGATCGAGGTCTTCTTGGGGCGCGCGTTCTGGTCCTCGATGCGCTCGGACAGTTCGGCCACGCCGCGCGCGATGGCCTTGGACGCGTCCAGCAGGTCCTGGCCGTTGTGGGCCGGGTCGGGCTTGTCCTTGTCGGTGATGGGGGTGACGTTGAAGGCGGACTGGCGGGCGCGCGTGAGCAGGTCCTTCTGCTGCTGCATCAGCTGGGCGACGCGGCGCTCGGCGGCCTTCACGGTTTCGCCGGTGTCGTTGCGGCGCAGGTCGGGCAGCGGCGACTTGCTGCGGCCTTCGGCCGCCGTGCCGCCGCCTTCCAGGTTGGCCTGGGCCAGGGCCTGGGCCTTGGCGGGAGGCTGCTTGTGCTTGGCGTTGACGAGGATGACTTCCAGGCCCGGATCGGCCGGCTGCAGGCGGAACGCGTCCGGCGCGACGAAGCGGATCGCCAGCAGCAACGCATGCGCGAGCAGCGACACGGCGATGGCGATTCTCAACGGACGGTTGTCTTGATGGTACGTCAATGCGGCAATCCAACTGCGGAAAAATGCATTCTACCGCAGCAAACTGTCACCCCCGCGCAGGCGGGGGGCCATGGCAGGCGGTGGCGCGATGAAGGGCATTCAGGCCCCCGTGTTTCCAGCTTCCGCCGGCGCGACCGGATCGAGCACCGCCACCGCGGCTTCGGCCTCCACCGCCTCGGCGGCGGCGGCCTCGCCGCTGTCCTCCTCGTCCTCGAAGTCGATGCCCAGGTCGGTGGCGCCGGTCACCACCGGCACTTCGAGCAGGCGCGTCTCGATCGACAGGTCCACCTCGTCCCAGCGCAGCACGTCCAGGCGCACCTGGGCGCCGCGCGGCAGCGGCGGCATGCCCGGCGAGCGGATCACCAGCGGGATGTCGACCAGGCGCAGCACCTCGTCCTTGAGCACCACGGCGTCGACCTGGCGCGCATTCTCCTGGCCCAGCCAACGCAGGCACCAGTAGCGCTCCATGTTGGCCTGGTGGTCGTTGTAGGCGGAATAGGCCGCGTCGAACGCCGAGACGATCGAGAACAGGGTCGCGTCGCGGTGCTTGAACGGGGCCACCAGCGGCGCGGTCACGCCGTGGCTCGCGCAGGCCAGGATCTGCCACTGGTTCACCAGGTCGGTGTAGCGGCGCAGCGGCGAGGTGCTCCACGCATACTGGTCCACGCCCAGGCCCTGGTGCGGCGCCGCGTGGGTCAGCATGCGCACCTGCATCTTGGCGTTCCAGCCGCCGGCGCCCTGGCCTTGCGAGCGGTAGATGCCGGGCACGCCGGAGTCGTGCAGCAGCTTGCCCCAGGTGCTGTTGGCGAAGATCATGAGCTCGGCCACGATCTTGTCCAGCGGCGCTCCGCGCTTGCGGCGCACCACGCTCACCACGTCGTTCTCGACGTAGAAGTTGAAGTCGACGCGGTTGGTCTGCTCGGGTTTCAAACCGAAGGCCTCGCGCTTCTTCATGCGTCCCGCTTCGAGGTGCTGGGCCCAGTCCCACAGGAGGATCAATTCGTCCTTGTGCGCGTACTCGCCGGCGCCGGAAGCCAGGGTCTCCTCGTTCACCAGTTCGTCCAGGTCGTTGTGGCGCAGGTTCGAGCGGATCGGCACCAGCTCGGCGCGCGTCTCCGTGCCCAGCACCGACCAGTCGGACGGTTGCAGCGTGGCGTACAGCGACAGGGCCGGGCAGTCCTTGCCCTCGGCCAGGGTGTAGGCGTTGACCACGTTGTCCGGCAGCATGGTGATCTTATCGCCCGGCATGTACACGGTGGACATGCGGCCGCGCGCGATCTTGTCGATGGCGTCGTCCGGGCGGATCGCCAGGCCGGGCGCCGCGATGTGGATGCCGATCCGCACCAGGCCGTCGTCCAGGCGCGTCACGCTGAAGGCGTCGTCGATCTCGGTGGTGGTGACGTCGTCGATCGAGAACGCGGCCACCTCGGCGCGCGGCAGGCCGGCCGGGACCGGCGGCGCGGACATCGGCGCGAAGCCGGCACCGCGCGGGAAGTACTCGAACAGGAAGCGCGCCATGTGCAGCTCCTTGGCCGAGCCGATCCCGCCCGCTTCCAGCATCAGGCGCGCGGGCGTGGTGTGCAGCTCGTCGCAGGCCGCCTCCAGCGCCTTGAACTCGATGCTGTTCTTGTCCGGCTTGAACAGGAGCTGCTGCACCAGCGGGCGCATGGCCTCGGGCAGACGCTTCTGCTTCAGTTCCTCGACATAGGCCGCCTGCACCAGCGCCTGCTGCTTCTTGCGCTCGATGCCGGCCAGGGCCGCCTTGAGCGACTGTTCCGGGGCGGCCTTGTAGCGTCCGCGGCCCTTCTTGTAGAAATAGATCGGCGCGTTGTGCAGGGCCAGGATCAGGCCCGCCGCTTCCGCCGGCAGCGGCGCGTGGCCGAAGTACTCGGCGCCCAGTTCCGCGAAGCCGAATTCTTCCTCGCCCGCCACTTCCCACAGGAAGTCCAGGTCCACCTCGGCGGCGATGCCGCGCGCCTGCTCCAGCAGGTCGGCCGCGTCGGGCTTGTCGAACTGGACCAGCACGTCCTTGGCCTTGACCTTGGTGCGCTTGCCGCTCGGGAGCTCGACCTGGTGCGCTTCGCCCGCGCTGGAGAGGATCGCGCCGGCCTTGAAGTCGCCGGATTCTTCGAAAAATAAGTTCATCTTATATATTGTTTATTTCATTAGCGGCGCCAATGCCAGCACCGAGGGCAGGAACACCTCGGTCACCAGCAGGCTGCCGCGCTTGCGCCGGTACAGGCAGCGGCGCGCATAGAGCTGGTCCCCGTCCATGCCGCCCAGCGCCGCGCGGGCGCGCTGCATCAGCGGATGGCCGGCGCGGATGCGCGCGAATTCGAGTTCGCCGCGCTCCACCAGCGGATCGTGGAACAGGGTGGTGCCGAGCGAGCGCTCGCCCAGGGCCGAGAACAGCGGCCAGTCGTCGGCGCTGGCCTGCAACGGCACCACCGTGTGGGCGAACACCACCGGCACGCCGTCGCAGCGCAGCAGCACCTCGCGCTCCCACACCCGGCCCGGACGCGGCAGGCCGACGGCGCGCGCTTCGTCCGGCAGGCACAGGCCCAGGCGCTGGTGCAGGCGCTGCACGCGGAAGGCGCGGCTGTGCGCGACCAGCTTGGCCGTGAGCGATCCGCCCGTGGTCAGCCAGGCGCGCATCGCCGGCGGCGCCTGCACCGCGGCCGCGTGCGGCCGCCAGGCGGCCAG
Source organism: Telluria sp. (assembly GCA_035655255.1). Classification (GTDB taxonomy): domain Bacteria; phylum Pseudomonadota; class Gammaproteobacteria; order Burkholderiales; family Burkholderiaceae_D; genus Telluria. The sequence goes on from DASRUW010000082.1 coordinate 5,833, forward strand.
GCGCAGGGAGGCATTCCTCACCGGCCGTCCGCCAGGCAGAAGGACAGGACCTCGTCCACATAGCGCGGAAACTCCGAGATGCCATGGTCGCTGCCCTCGATGACGTGCTGGCGCGCGCCGGCGTAGTGGGCCACCATGGTGCGGTAATCGAGGACTTCGTCGCCGGTCGTGGCGAGCAGGAAGTAGCGTTCCGGATGCGTGATGCGCTCGACCTTCAATGCGCGCAGCTCCTCCACATACTCCTGCTTGAACTCGAACGGCTTGTCCGAGTGGTATTCGGTGGTCCAGCCGACGTAGTCCTCCAGATCCTGGAAGGGATCGACGGCGGGATTGAGCACGGCCGCGCGGCAGCCCAGGCGCTCGGCCAGCCAGGTGGCGTAGAAGCCGCCCAGGGAGGAGCCGACGATCGCCAGTTCGTGCGGGCGGAAGCGCTCCACCAGGCGCAGCACCAGGTCCATGGCCTCCCGCGGCGACGGCGACAGCTGGGGGCAGATCAGGTTCCCGGCCAGCCCCATCTCCTTCATGCGCTGGCCGACCACGCGCGCCTTGAACGAGCGGGGCGAGGAGCGGAAGCCGTGCAGATAAAGCAGGTGCAGTTCGGGATTCATGCCGCCAGCGCCTCCAGGATCTTGCCGTGCACGCCGCCGAAGCCGCCATTGCTCATCACGAGCACGTGGTCGCCCGGCTGGGCCGCGTCGGCCACGGCCTTGACCAGGAAATCGAGCTGGTCGAAGCAGTGCGCGTTGCCGCCCAGGGGTTTCAGGGCGTCGGCCAGGCTCCAGCCCAGGGCCTGCTGGCTGCCGAAACCGAACACCAGGTCGGCGTCCTTCAGGCTGCCGGGCAGCGCGTCCTTCATCGCGCCCAGCTTCATGGTGTTCGAGCGCGGCTCGAGCACGGCCAGGATGCGGCCGGAGCCGCCGATCTTCTGGCGCAGGCCGCCCACGGTGGTGGCGATTGCGGTCGGATGGTGGGCGAAGTCGTCGTACACCGTCACGCCGTTCACCACGCCGCGCACTTCCATGCGCCGCTTGACGCTCTCGAAGCGGGCCAGCGCCTGGGCCGCCTGGGCCGGCGGCACACCCACATGGCGCGCAGCGGCGATGGCGGCCAGCGCGTTCAGGCGATTGTGCTTGCCGGTCAGCGCCCAATCCACGGTGCCGACCACGGCGCCGTCGAACAGCACGTCGAAGCTGCCGCCGGGATGCTCGACCAGGGCCCAGTTCACGCCGTCGGCCGCGCCGAACAGCTCTTTCCCGCTCCAGCAGCCGCGCTTCATCACGCGCGCCAGCGAGGCCTCGTCGCCGTTGACCACCAGGCGGCCGATGCCGGGCACGGTGCGCACCAGGTGGTGGAACTGGGTCTCGATGGCGCCGATATCGGGGAAGATGTCCGCGTGGTCGAATTCCAGGTTGTTCAGCACCGCCGTCTTGGGCCGGTAGTGCACGAACTTGCTGCGCTTGTCGAAGAAGGCGGTGTCGTATTCGTCGGCCTCGATCACGAAGAAGTCGGAAGCCTTGTCTCCCGCCAGGCGGGCCGAAATGCCGAAGTTGCGCGGCACGCCGCCGATCAGGAATCCGGGGGCGTAGCCCGCGTCCTCGAGGATCCAGGCCAGCATGGACGAGGTGGTGGTCTTGCCGTGCGTGCCGGCCACGGCCAGCACCCACTTGCCGTGCAGGATGTGTTCGCCGATCCACTGCGGGCCGGAGACATAGGGCAGGCTGCGGTTCAGGATCTCCTCGACCAGCGGATTGCCGCGCGAGACCACGTTGCCGATCACGTACAGGTCCGGATTGAGATTGATCTGCTCCGGTCCGAAGCCCTGGATCAGTTCGATGCCCTGCTCCTCGAGCTGGGTGCTCATCGGCGGATACACGTTGGCGTCGCAGCCCGTGACCCGGTGCCCCGCCTGCTTGGCGAGCACGGCCAGGCCGCCCATGAAGGTGCCGCAGATGCCGAGGATGTGAATGTGCATGGGTGGTGCTCTTATCCGAATGCCGAAGGTGGGATTTTACCTGAGCCAGCCGGCGCGGGCGCACCCGGACGCGGGCGGCGCGCCGACTTGGTATGATGCTCCCATGGCACAAGCATCGCATTTCGAAACCCAGCAGCTGCGCGCCGCCATCGCGGCCGCGGCCGCCCGCATGGTGGTCCAGGACGGGGCCGACTACGACACCGCGCGCCGCAAGGCCGCGCGCCAGGTTCTCGGCCACGAGCGCTCCCAGCCCAACCAGATGCCCGACAACGCCCAGATCGAGGACGAGGTGCGCCAGTACCAGGCCATCTTCGTCGATCCCGGCCAGGCCGCGCGGGTGCGCAAGCTGCGCACCGTGGCCCTGCAGGTGATGGACAAGCTGGAACGCTTCTCGCCCTACCTGACCGGATCGGTCCTGAACGGCACGGCCGGGGAGCACGACGACATTCATTTACAATTGTTCGCCGAAAGCGCCAAGGACATCGAGATCTTCCTGCTCAACCAGAACCTGAACCTCGAGATCTCCGAATCGCCCCACTTCCGCGGCCCGCGCTACGACCCGGTCGAAACCGTGAGCTTCATGTGGCGCGACGAAGGCGTCCACGCCCAGTTATATGAATTAGACGATTTGCGCGGCGCCCTCAAGCCGCGCGCCGACGGCCGTCCCCAGCGCGCGGACGCGGCCGCCCTGCGCGCCCTGATGGCCAGCGACACCGCTCCAGGAACCGAATGAACAAATCCCAGCTCGCGGCCTACGCCGCCGTCGCCCTCGCCTTCACGGCCATGGGCGCCTATGTCGGCGTCCAGCACAAGCAGCCGGCCCCGGTGACGACGGCGATCGCGCCGACGCCGGGCGGCCAGCCGCACACGGCGGTGGCCCACCTGTACGCCCAGACCCTTCCCGACGCGGCCGGCCAGCAGCACGCCCTGGCCCAATGGAGGGGCCAGCCGCTGCTGGTCAACTTCTGGGCCACCTGGTGCACGCCCTGCGTGCAGGAGATGCCGGAACTGTCGACCCTGGCGAGCGGCTCGGCGAAGGTCAAGGTGATCGGCATCGGCATCGATTCGCCGTCCAACATCGCCGCCTTCGCCGCCAAGTACCAGATCGCCTACCCGCTCTACGTGGCCGGCATGACCGGCACCGACCTGGCCCGCGAGATGGGCAATGCGGCCGGCGGCCTGCCCTTCACCGTCCTCATCGGCGCCGACGGCCAGGTGCGCAAGACCTACCTCGGACGCCTGAAGTTCGACCAGTTGAAGGCCGACCTGGCCAGGTTGTAGGCCCCTGAAACTGTGGTGGGCAGCCCTGCGCAGCATGGGTTCCCGCCTCCGCGGGAACGACGGGTGACCGCCTCTCAGGCTTTTTTATCGCTTGCCTTTAAGCGAAGTTGGCGGCAAAATGCGGGACTTTCGCGTAGAAGTATTACTCTAATATGGCAAAGAAGCTACTTCTGCTCAACGGCCCCAACCTGAATCTGCTGGGAACCCGCGAGCCTGAGGTGTACGGCGCCGACACGCTGGCCGATGTCGAACAGGCCGCGGCCGCCCAGGCCCAGGCGGCGGGCGCCGCCCTGCTTTGTTTCCAGAGTAACCACGAAGGTGCGCTGATCGACCGCATCCACGCCGCCCGGGCGGAAGGGGTCGAGGCCATCGTCATCAACCCGGGCGGGTTCACCCATACCAGCGTCGCCCTGCGCGACGCGCTGGCCGGGGTGGCCATACCCTTTGTCGAGGTGCACATCTCGAACATCTACCGGCGGGAAGAGTTCAGGCACCACTCCTACCTGTCGGCCATCGCGCTGGGCACGATCTGCGGCCTGGGCGTGGAAGGTTACCGGCTTGCCATCGACTTTGTGCTGAAAAAGCTTTAATCTTCGCCAACTTCACGCATGTTCGCGGATTGTCACGTACGCGCCGTCCGCTCCACTGACAACGACACAATAATTCCAAGGGGTTTTACATGGATCTACGCAAGCTCAAGACGCTGATCGACCTGGTTGCCGAATCGGATATCGCCGAACTCGAAGTGACCGAAGGCGAAAGCAAGGTCCGCATCGTCAAGTCCTCCGGC
>DASRUW010000083.1:0-3828 GCA_035655255.1 Telluria sp.
GTTCTGGTCGCTGGCGGTGTTCGAATAGTGCTCGAAGCGGTGGGCGCCCGCCGCAAGGCTGTCCAGTCCCGCGGCGGTGCCGATCCACAGCCGCCCGACCGGGTCCAGGGCCAGCGTGTTGACCTGGTCGCTGGCCAGGGAACCGGGATCGTCCGCCACGTGGTGCCAGAACTGGAATTTGCCGGTGGCCGGATCGAAGTGCTGCAGGCCATCCCAGGTCGCCAGCCATAGGCCGCCGTTGGCGTCCTCCAGGATCGCGTGGATATGCAGGTTGCCGTTGCCGCGCTTGACCGCTTCGGTCGGAACGAAATGGCGGAAGGTCTGGGTCTGCGGCTCATACAGATCGAGGCCGCCGTCGGTGCCCACCCACAAGCGCCCCGCGCGGTCCACGTGCAGCACGCGCACCCAGTTGTTACCAAGGCTGCGTGGATCGTTGACGACGTTGCGGAAGACCGTGACCTTGTGGCCGTCGAAGCGCGACAGGCCGGCCTGCGTGCCGAGCCAGATGAAGCCCAGGTCGTCCTGGGCCACGGCCAGCACGGATTCCTGCGCCAGGCCCTGCTCCACGCTGAGCTGCTCGAAGCGCAGCGTGCGCGGCGGCGCCCCGGACGCGCCCGGGCTCGCAAGCGCGAGCGCGAACGCGGCCAGCAGGAGGAAGGCGCGCAGCCGCATGGAATCTCAGGCCGCCTTGGCGGGGTTCTTCAGGCGGACCGACTGGGTCTTGACGGTCTGCTTGACGTCGTTGATGGTCTCGACGATGCCGGTGGCGTCCAGGACCGCGGCGTGGCGCACCGCATCGAGCTGGGACGCCGCCTGCCACAGGCCGAGCGTCATGCAGGCCGTGCGCAGCGCGTCGAGGCGGGTGCGCACTTCGTCGGGAGAGCCGTGTTCGAGCTGGCGCACCAGCTCCTCCTCGGCCACGTCCAGCTGGTCGGCGAAGGCGACGAGATAGGCGGCGAGGCGCTCGGGCCCGATGTTCAGGCGCTTGAGGGTCGCCGCCGGGCTCTCGGCCACGCGGTCCAGCGACAGCAGCTTGAATACCTTGTCCAGGTGGGCGCGCGCGTCGCCCGGCTGCAAAGGCTTGAGGATGTACCCCACCGCGCCCAGCTTGACCGCCTGCAGCACCGTGTCGCGGTCGGAAGCCGAGGACACCAGCACGAAAGGCAGGTCCTTCAGGTGCGGGCTGGCCTTGATCCGCGCCAGCAGGTCGATGCCGGACATGCGCGGCATGCGCACGTCGCAAAAGCAGATCACCGGACGCAAGCCGCCTTCGAGCAGCATCCAGGCCGCCTCGCCGTCGCCCGCCTCGACCAGCTCGAACATGTTATACGCGGACAGCAGATCCATCAGGGCCATGCGCGACACGATATCGTCGTCCACAACGAGGGCTTTCATGCGACTCTCCAATCAGGTTCCAAAAAACGCGAGCACATCGGCGCGGCGCGCCTGGGTGTCGCGCGCGCCGAGCTGGATCAGCTCGCGGGTATAGCTCGATTCAAACAGCAGATACGACGCCAGCGCGCCGCCCCGGCTTTCGGTCGCGCCGATCCCGCCCAGCATCGTGCGCACTGGCGCGGGCAGGCTGTGCACGTGGCGCGCGGCGATGTCGTCCAGGCGCTCGGATGGGGCGATCACCAGCAGGTCCACGGGACGCAACGGGGTCTGGTCGCGGTAGTCCTTGGGCAGCAGGGACAAGGTCTTGTTGATGCGGTACAGGCGCTCGATGTCCACCGCCAGGCTGTCCAGGAAGATCGAGGACAGGGCGTGGCCGGCGATCTGCGCCAGGCTCGGATACGGCGGGGACGGCCCGAGGTCGCGCACCGGCTCGGACAGGCGGCCGGCCCCCACCACAAGCACCTTGGTCGCGCCGAGGTGGATCGCGGGCGAGATCGGCGCCAGCTGACGCATGCTGCCGTCGCCGCAGTATTCGCGCTTGCCGCCCACGTACAGCGGCACGGCCGGGAAGATGAACGGGATCGCCGCCGAAGCCAGGAGGTGTTCCACGCCGATCTGGTCCTGCAGCGCGATGCGCTGGGTGCGGATCCAAGGCGGGATGTCGGCCGCGGTCTGATAGAAGGTGATGTGGTGGCCGGCCGTGTACGACGACGCGGTGACGGCCAGCGCGTGCAGCAGGCCGTCGGAGAGGGCCGCGTCGAGGCGCGGCAGGTCCAGCATGCGGTGCAGCAGGCCGACCAGGGGCGTGTTGTTCAGCAGCGAGTTGGGCGGCGCGGCGTGCCATTTGCGCAGCAGCCAGCCGAAGGACAGAAGCGACAGCCAGCGCGCGCCCGAACGGATCACGCCAAGCGAATCGGCGCGGTAGACCTGTTCGACCGCGAAGTTTTCCCATACGTCGAGGAGCTTTTGGACACCCTCGCCAAAGTTATCCGCGCGACAAGCCAGCGCGGTGGCGTTCAGGGCCCCGGCCGAGGTGCCGCAAATGATATCGAAAGGCAGGCGCGCGGGCGGCCACCCTTCTTCCCACAGTATCTGGGATATAGCTTGCAGGACACCAATCTGGTATGCAGCGCGGGCTCCCCCTCCCGTCAGGATCAATCCTGTCTTTTCATGGAATCCCATACGGCAAGATTAGCAGCATCTGTACAGGCGCGGTAAGAAAATTAACGATTTGGCAGCGAAGCGACACGTTCTGACTGCACAAGCATACGGCCCGCTTAGCGACAGCATTGCTCAGATGAATGACGGGTTTGCCGGTTTCGTTTAGGGTGTGCTAAATTGACATAAGTTATTGATAACACAAGGGACGCGCGGCATGAATGGTGGTTCTCCCAGCCCCGAGTCGGAAAAAAATGCACCAATTAGGGTGTCTACATCACGTTCGGCGGCTCCACGAACGGTAACGATGAACTCGAAGGAAACCCGATGACCTGTGCTTGCGGCTGTGGCGAAACTCCTGCTAACGGCACGTTCTTGCCGGGCCATGATCAGAAACTACGTGCGGAGCTTGAGTGCCGCGTTGGTGGTCTCATTCAACTTCGCATGCTGGTTGAAGCGGCGGAGTACTTCGTTGAAGGGAACATCAACAGCTCTATGTTCAATAGCATGGTCAAAGACGTTTTCTCAATGAAGGAACCGCCGATGTGATGCTGTCGGCCGAACCATGCATTCCAGCGGACGCCTTCGGCGCCGCTAAATCTTCACGTTGGGCTGCGAAATGAAGAAACTCGTGATTTGGCCACTTCTTGCCGTTCTTTGTGTTGCACTCATTGGGGTGCTAAACACTGCTTCGGCCTTCTCAGCGTGCGATCAACTTGGGGACAATGGGAAGTGTTCAATCTACCGCGCTTCGATGATCGAACTAGTCGTGAATCCTGAAAAGTTCGATGGAAAAACGGTTCGAATCATTGGGTACCTGAATTTGGAATTTGAAGGAAATGTTCTTTACCCGCATAAGGAAGATTTCGTGAACGCTATTCTGGGGAATGGCGTTTGGGTTGACATTGATACTACCCCCTTGCCAAAGAAGGCGAGCTGTCGTTCGCGGCGGTATGCCATCTTGGAAGGCATTTTTAGCTCCAAGAATCATGGTCATATGGGTGCGTGGAGTGGATCACTGGAAAGGATTTCTCGTTGTGACCTTTGGCGTTAACTGGCCCAACCAATACGTCAACCGGACCGCTACATCGCTGCGCGCTGTAGCGTCCGGTTACGTCGCACGTTAGGCGATGTAAGCCAGTTCGTTGTTTGCGCCTCTAATATCTGTTGGGTCTATGAAAGTTTCGGTACAAATTATTGATAAGCTGGCCTGTGTGCTTTTGTTTTTAAGTGGATTGGCTTTGTTTTTGCAGCTTATTGCTGTTCCAAGCGAGT
>DASRUW010000084.1:0-8503 GCA_035655255.1 Telluria sp.
CGCCATAGACCAGTTAATCTTGGAGTTGCGTCGCAGCATGTCGAGCATTCTTGGGTTTGGTTCAACTGAAATGACTCTTCCCTTGCCGGTAGTGCCAATTTTTGAAGCTGCTAAGCACGTAAAGTATCCAAAATTAGCCCCAACATCGAGGAAGACAGTTTCAGCCGTAACAGAGCGAAGAAAGAACGAGGAAAGGTCGCTTTCCCACTGCCTATATACGACCAATTGTGGTGTCATAACCAAATCGTTTGCATCAATAAAATACTTTGTGCCATGTATCGTCTGCACAAGAATTTCATTGTTTGGAAAGTTTACGCCAAAGGGACCGACGAGTTGTCGAATATCGCGGACAGATCTCTCGAGCGATTCTATTCTCTTAGAAATTTGGTTAATTCCAGCGATAAGGCTGGTGAAATCGACGCTGGTTTCATTATTCATTAGTGGCTTCCCTCGAGGTATTGTTGCGTTCAAGTGTTAATTAAGGAATTCTGACGGAAATTTGGTAAATCACCGACACACGTCATCGATCCATTAAGTGCGCTGGTAGATGTCTGCTATTCGAACTATGTCGTCCTCGCCCAGGTAGCTGCCGGACTGCACCTCGATGATGTGCAGCGGCACCTTGCCCGGGTTTTCCAGGCGGTGGTTCATGCCGATCGGAATGTAGGTCGATTCGTTTTCCGACAGCAAGCGCACCTGGTCGCCGCAGGTCACGCGCGCCGTGCCGGACACGACCACCCAGTGCTCGGCGCGGTGGTGGTGCATCTGCAGCGACAGCTTCTCGCCCGGCTTGACGCAGATGCGCTTGACCTGGAAGCGCTCGCCCGCGTCCACCCCCTCGTACCAGCCCCAGGGACGGTGCACCCGGGTGTGATACAGGTGCTCGGTGCGGTCCTTGGCCTTGAGGTGGTCGACCACCTGCTTGACGCGCTGGACCTGGTCCTTGTGCGCGACCAGCACGGCGTCGCCGGTCTCGACCACGACCACGTTCTCGACTCCGACCACGGCCACGATGCGGCTCTCGGCGCGCACCAGGGAATTGGCCACGCCGTCCAGGTAGACGTCGCCACGGATGACGTTGCCGCTGGCGTCGCTCTCCTGCACTTCCCACAGCGCGGACCAGGAGCCGACGTCGCTCCAGCCGATGTCGGCCGGCACCACCACGGCGTGCTTGGTCTTTTCCATCACCGCGTAGTCGATCGAATCGGACGGACAGGCCGCGAAGGATTCCTCGTCCAGGCGGCAGAAGTCGAGGTCGGCGTAGGCCTTGGCGATCGACTGCTCGACCGCCGCCGCGATGGCCGGCTGCTGCGCCTGCAGCTCGGACAGGAAGCGGCCGGCCTGGAACATGAACATGCCGCTGTTCCAGTCATAGCCGCCCTCGGCCAGGAAGCCCTCGGCCGTCTTGCGGTCGGGCTTCTCGACGAAGCGGTCGACGCGGTAGCAGCCGGCGGCCGCGCTCATTTCCGCGCCGCGGTGGATATAGCCGTAGCCCGTCTCGGGCGCGGTCGGCACGATGCCGAAGGTGGCCAGGCCGCCGTCCTCGACCATCCGGGCGGCCCGTTCCACCGCCTCGCGGAAGGCGGCGCCGTTCTGGATCACGTGGTCGGCCGGCAGTACCAGCATCACGGCCGCCGGGTCGATGCGCTTCAGGTAGTGGGCCGCCGCCGCCACCGCCGGGGCCGTGTTGCGGCCGACGGGCTCGAGCAGGATGCCGAGCGGCTTGACGTGGATTTCGCGCATCTGCTCGGCCACGAGGAAGCGGTGGTCGTTGCCGCACACGATGAGCGGCGCCATCACGTCCGGCCAGCCGGCCACGCGCAGGGCGGTCTCCTGCAGCATGGTGCGGTCCGACACCAGCGGCAGCAGTTGCTTGGGCATCACGGCGCGCGACAGCGGCCACAGGCGGGTGCCGGCGCCGCCGGACAGGATGACAGGATAAATCTTCATGGTGAGCCTTGTTCTTATTTGACGGAGAGCGCGGCATCGCTGTCATTACGGCGCTTGCTGCGGCGGTCGCGTGCATTGATCCACACGTCGGACTGGCATTCGGAGGCGTGCTTCATCACCCCGTTGCGGTCGACGCTGTAGTCCTTGAATACGATAACTTCGTGCAAGTTTACATCATGGAGGACCCGGGTGTACTCAAACAGCACGCTGCGCACGATCTCGGCGCCGGCGCAGACGTGGCTGCCGTGCCCGATCCAGGTCGGCCCGACGATCTTGACGCCCGGCTCGATGCGGCAGCCCGAGCCGATGTAGACCGGCCCCTCGATCACCGTGCCTTCCCAGTCGATGCTGGTGTTCAGGCCCACCCACAGGCCGCGCTCGATCTGCCGGCCCGGCATCTTCATGTGGTCGACTTCGCCCATCAGCACGTTCTGCAGCACGTCCCAGTAGTCGGACACGCTGCCGATGTCGAGCCAGTTGAAGGGCCGGCGCTGGGCATAGAACGGCAGGCCGCGCTTGGCCAGCAGGGGGAACAGCTCGGAGCCGATGTCGAAGCTGCGCCCGGACGGAATGAGGTCGATCACCTCCGGCTCGAAGATGTAGATGCCGGTGCTGATGAAATTGGACTTGGCCGCCTCGCGCGCCGGCTTTTCCTGAAATTCCGTGATACGCCCGTCCGGGTCGGACACCACCACCCCGTAGCTCGACACCTTCGCCCATGGCACCTCGGCCGTGATGACGGTAGCCAGCGCGCCCTTGCGGCGGTGCTCGGCCAGGGCCGCGCCCAGGTCGAGGTCGATCAGGGCGTCGCCGCACAGGACGATGGTGGTCTCGTCGAAGAAGCCGCCGAAGTCCTGGATCTTCTTGATCCCGCCGGCCGAGCCGATCGGCTGCGGAATCACCTCGCCGTCGTCGTTGGTGTAGCCCTCGAAGGAATAGCCGATCTGCACGCCGAAGCGGTCGCCTTCGCCGAAATACTCCTCGATCTTGTCGTGCAGGTAGGCGACGTTGACCATGATCTGGCGCACGCCGTGGCGGGCCAGGTGTTCGATCAGGTAGGCCATGACCGGCTTGCCGAGGATGGGAATCATCGGCTTGGGCACTTCGTAGGTGAGCGGACGCACCCGGGTACCCTTGCCTGCCGCCAGTATCATCGCTTTCATCATTCTCCCCTTTTGTCCATGGGTGGCGTCCTACCTGGACGCCGCCTGCCAGCGCCAGGTGTCGGCGCACATTTCGTCGACGGTGCGGCGCGCCGTCCAGCCCAGTTCCGCGCGCGCGCGCGCCGGGTCGGCGTAGCACTGGGCGATGTCGCCCGGGCGCCGGCCCACGATCTGGTAAGGCACGGGCTTGCCGCTGGCGCGCTCGAAGGCGTGCACCATTTCCAGCACGCTGTGGGCGCGGCCCGTACCGAGGTTATATGTCAGCACGCCCGGTTCCTTGGCGAGCTTATCCAGTGTCGCAACATGACCGAGCGCAAGGTCGACCACGTGGATATAGTCTCGCATTCCGGTGCCGTCCGGCGTCGGGTAGTCGTTGCCGTACACGGACAACCGCTCGCGCCGCCCCTCGGCCACCTGGGCGATGTAGGGCATGAGGTTGTTCGGGATGCCGTTCGGATCCTCCCCGATCAACCCGCTCTGGTGCGCCCCCACCGGGTTGAAGTAGCGCAGCAGCGCGATGCGCCAGCCCGGGTCCGACACGGACAGGTCGCGCAGGATGTCTTCGATCATGAGCTTGCTGCGGCCGTAGGGATTGGTCGCGTGCAGCGGAAAATCCTCCTGGATCGGCACCGTATGCGGGTCGCCGTAGACCGTGGCCGAGGACGAGAAGACCAGGGTCTTGACGTGGAACTTGGCCATGGTTTCGAACAGCACGATGCTGCCCGAAAGGTTGTTGTCGTAGTAGCGCAGCGGCTGCTCGACCGATTCGCCGACCGCCTTCAGGCCCGCGAAGTGGATCACGCCGTCGACCTTGTGGGCCGTGAAGGCGTTCTCCATGCTGGTGCGGTCGCGGATGTCGGCCTCGATGAAATCGAAGCGCTTGCCGGTGATGCGCTCGACGCGCTGCTGCACGTCCGGCTTGGCGTTGCACAGGTTGTCGACGGCGACCACCTCGTGGCCGGCGTCGAGCAGCTCGACCACGGTGTGCGAGCCGATGTAGCCGAGTCCTCCAGTTACCAGGATCTTCATTTCGATAATTCGCTTTCTTGAACGGGGCGGCGGGCGGGCCGGGCCGGTGCGGGCGCGCCGAACAGGTCGTCGTAGGCGGCCAGGAGCTTGGGCTCCTCGTACACCCACTCCAGCTCGCCCAGCACGCGGTTGCGGCCGAATTCGCCCATGCGCTTGCGTTGATCGGGGTCGTCCAGCAGCTCGGCGATCTTGCGCGCGAAGTCCACCGGATCGTTTTTCCTGGCGTAGAGGGAGGCGGCCTGGGCCGAAAACTTCCCTTCCGTCAAGTCGAACTGGACGATGGGTTTGCCCAGCGCCATGTATTCCATGATCTTGTTCATGGTGGACTTGTCGTTCATTTCGTTGGCCACGTCCGGGTTGACGCACACGTCCGCGGTGTTGAGCATCTCGAGCAGCTCCTGGTCCGGCACGCGGCCGGTGAAGGTGACGTGCCCGGCCACGCCCATCTCTTCCGCCAGCGCCTGCATCTGGGCCAGCGAAGTGCCGCCGCCCACCAAGCCGAAATGCACGTCCTTGCGGCCGAGGTCGACGATCAGGTGGCGCGCCGCCTCCAGCAGCAAGTCGATGCCTTCCTGGGCGCCCATCACGCCGACATAGCCGACCAGGAAGCGCCGGCCTTTCTTGAGTTCCGGCTTGGGCGGCAGGATGCGCAGGCGGTCCAGCTTGGGGCCGCTGCGCACGACGTAGACCTTGTCCGGGTCCATGCCGCCGCGCTCGATGGCGATGCGCTTGTAGGACTCGTTGGTGGCGATCGACACGTCCGCTGTCTGGAACGACAGGCGCTCGAAGAACACCATCAGCCGGTAGAAGAAGTCGCGCCGGCCGAACTTGGCCTCGTACAGTTCCGGGTTGATGTCGTGGTGGTCGAACAGGAAGCGCTTGCCGAACAGCTTGAAGAAGCCGCCCACCAGGAACAGCAGGTCGGGCGGATTGCAGGCATGGATGGCGTCGAAACCGCGCCGGAACAGCACCTTGAACGACAGCCGGAAGCTGTGGAACAGGGCCGCCGAGTATTCGACCAGGTAGCCGCGCGCCCCTTCCGCCTCCAGCGGCAGCCGGTAGCGGTAGATGTGCACGCCGTCGATCTCCTCGTAGCGGCTCTCGTAGCCCTTGCCGGTCGGGCAGATGATGGACACCTCGTAGCCGTGGGCGCGCAAGGTGGTCGCCTCCTGCCACACGCGGCGGTCGAACGGCGACGGCAGGTTCTCGACCAGGATCAGGACCCGGCGCGGCCGGTTACCAGCAGATGCCATCGTAGTGTTCCCCGCTGGGTTGATCGGCGATGCGCACCAGGTCCACCACGGTCTGCTCGCGGCGCAGGCGGTGCAGCACGTCGCGGAATTCGGCCGCGCCGTTGCCGATGACGATGACCTCGGCGAAGCGCAGCACCTCGTCCATGGTGTCGACCATCAGCTTCGAGATGTGCGGGATGCGGTTCAGGATGTAGTCCTGGTTGGCGCCGGTCAGGGCGGCCAGCTTGACGTTGCGGTCGTACAGGCGCAGTTCGTAGCCCTTGCCGATCAGGTGTTCGATCACGTCGACCAGGGGCGACTCGCGCAGGTCGTCGGTGCCGGCCTTGAAGGAGAAGCCGAGCACGCCGATCTTGCGCTTGTCCTTGGCGGTGATCATGGCGATACCGCGCTGGACCTGGTGCTGGTTGGACGGCAGCACGGCGTTCAGGAGCGGCATCTCCAGGTCCAGGCTGCGCGCCTTGTAGGTCAGCGCGCGCACGTCCTTGGGCAGGCAGGAGCCGCCAAAGGCGAAGCCCGGCTTCATGTAGTAGGGCGAGAGATTGAGCTTGGTGTCGCGGCAGAAGATGTCCATCACCTTGTGGCCGTCGATGTGCACGGCCTTGCACAGGTTGCCGATCTCGTTGGCGAAGGCGACCTTGATGGCGTGCCAGGCGTTGTCGGTGTACTTGACCATCTCGGCCGTCTCGACGTCGGTGCGCACCAGCGGCGCGTCGAGCTTGGTGTACAGCTCGACCAGCACGTCGCCGGCCTTGGTGTCGGTCTCGCCGATCACGGTCTTGGGCGGATGGTGGTAGTCGTACACGGCCGTGCCCTCGCGCAGGAACTCGGGGTTGTTGCACACGCCGAAGTCGACCCCGGCCGTCTTGCCGGAGGCCTCTTCCAGGGTCGGGATCACGACGCTGCGCATGGAGCCGGGCAGCATGGTGCTGCGCGCCACCACCACGTGAAAGCCGTCCTTCTCGCGCAGGGCCGCGCCGATCTGCTCGCACACCTTGCGCACCGCCGACAGGTCGAGGTTGCCGTTGAGCTGGGACGGCGTGCCGACGCAGATCAGGGACAGGTCGGAGTCGTGCACCGCGGCGCGCACGTCCACGGTGGCGCGCAGCAGGCCCTCGCGCACGCTGCGCGCGATCATCTCGCCGATGTCCTTCTCGATGATCGGGGTCTGGCCCTCGTTGATCAGGTCCACCTTGGTCTGGTTGGGGTCCACGCCGATGACCGTATGGCCGTCCACGGCCAGGCAGCCGGCCGACACGGCGCCCACGTAACCGAGGCCGAAAATGCTGATTCTCACGTCGTTCTCCTTAAGCGGATGTTCATGGTTGTGACGATGCTTGCGCTGCCCTCGATGCGGCCGCGGAAGCGTATGGTGGTGGTCGGAGTCTTGCTGTCGAAGCTCCGCGAGATCCACCCGCCGGGTGGCGTTGCGCTCGCGCGCAGGCAGTCGAGCTTGAAGCCCGGGTGCGTGCACGCACAGTCCAGGCTGGCAGCCGCGCCGAGGACGGAGAAACCGTCATCGGACAAGGCGACGGAGCAGGTTTCGCTCACGTGCCAATGTAGCAAAACCTCATGACTTGCGATGCACGATAGAAAGTCAATCACGGTGATGCGCATGGCCTGCGGATCGAACTCGATGCGGCGCCGGTGCGTGACCGGATCGGCCAGCCGCGTGTAGCCGTCGTGCTCGCCGTCGACCACCTGGGGCGTGCCGTCCGGACGGTGTTCCAGCAGGCGCGCATTGGCCTTGCGGGTCCACATGAAGGCGCCCGCGATCTGCGACTGGTCCACGCCGTCGACGCAGACCGTGTTGTGCGCGGCCGTGCCGCGGAAGTAGTTCCGCCAGCGCTGCTGGGTGTGATAGGCGAAGGTGCCGGGGTCGATCAGCAGCTCCTCGCCGCCGGCGGACAGGGTGAACGCGAGCGCGTCCGCGTGGCCGTGGGCGGCGATGGAGAGGTAGCCGAGGGGCGCGCAGTCGGCCACCAGGCGCACCTCGTCCGGCGTGCCGAAATGCTGGCCGAGCAGGTAGTAGCCGCCCTCCGGAAAGGCGCGCACGGGATGCTCGGCGGCGGCGGGCAGCGCGTGCCAGGCGCGCTCGCCTTCGCGCCCGAGCAGCCAGCGGTTCTTGTCGTCGAAGCGGCCGGCCTTGGCCTTGAAGTCGCCGCGCCCGAACAGGACGGCGCAGCTGGCCAGCAGTGAACGGTAGCAGTTCCAGTCCGGCTCGTAGGCCAGGCGCAGCATCTGGGCGTCGTCGGCGTCGCCCGTCATCGGCACGTGACCGGCGCAGTCCATCAGGGCCGCGACGAAGCCGCCCAGGCGCTCGAGGCGCTGCAGGTAGGCGTCCGAGAAGCTGGCGCCGTTGGCGCGCGCGACCTGCTGGCACAGCAGCATCATGTCCATCACTTCATGCTGGTAGTAGATAGCCTGCTCCGCGTTCACGCCGTCCGCATGGTTCTGGGCCAGGACCTCCTGCTCCAGTCCGGCGCGCGCCAGCTCGCGCCAGCGCGCGCTGACGGGCCAGCAGGGCCAGGTCTGGGCCGCCACGTACAGGCCCATGTATTCACCAAGTAAATGATTGTTGGCGGAGGAATGACGGGAGAAATATCCCGCGATGAAATGGCAGTGGCGGTACACGTTGTCCAGCCAGCGGCGGCGGAAGGCCTCGCCCGCGGCGCCCGCGAACAGGGGGCTGTCCTTGCCGCCCATCACATGCCATGCCGTGGCCCAGTTCACCAGCCGCACCGCCAGTTCGAGCGAACTGGTCCAGTGCACGCCGAGCGGGTACGGGCACTGGTCGAACCAGGACGTCAGCAGCGTGCGCGCGCCGTCCAGGTAGCGCGGCAGGCCGCTCACGCGCCAGGCCAGGGCCAGGGTCACCAGTTCCAGGTGGCGGCTCGGCTCCCACAGGTACTTGATGTCCCCGACCACGCGCTCGCTGCGGTAGTCGATGGTCTTGCCGAGCACCATGGGCGCGTGGGTGCCGGTCTTCGGGTCGCGGTTCCACTGCGGCGGAAAACCGAGCTGGATGCCGCGCAGGGCGAACACGTTCCAGTGGCCGGCCAGCACGGCGTCGGCGCAGCGGCGCAGGGAAGGTTCGTCCACCCCGGCCCC
>DASRUW010000085.1:0-3602 GCA_035655255.1 Telluria sp.
TTCTGGCTCCCCGACCTGGACTCGAACCAGGGACCTGCGGATTAACAGTCCGTCGCTCTACCGACTGAGCTATCAGGGAAAGGAGGCCGCACTATACACGCTCGCCCGCGTCCCGTCCAGTACCTTGTTGCAGCCGGGAGAGCGGCCGCCACATGTGCACCTTGCCGCGGTAGCCAGCCTCGTCCAGCACGGCGTAGGGCTCGACGCCGAAGGTGGCAAAGCCGGCCCGCTCATACAGGGCTTTGGCGCGCTCGTTGCCTTCGGTGACCGTCAGGTGGATCACGCTGAGCCACGGACGGGCCTCGGCCTCGGCCAGGATGCCTTGCATCAGCGCCGCGCCCGCCCCGCGTCCCGTGTGGGCGCGCGCCACGTACACCGCGAACAGGAAGGCGTGATGGCGGGTCTTGGGGCGCTCGTTCAGGCGCAGGGCCGCGGTCCCGACCAGCTCGCCGCCGACAAAGGCGCCGACGACGATTTCGGGCGCGGGGTCCGCCGCCAGGCGCTTTTCCCACCAGGCCAGCGGCAGGTGGGCGCGCTCCTCGACCGTCGCGGTGAAGGCGTCGGGATGGGCCGCGTAGCCGGACAACATCAATGCCCGGTAGGCCGCCGCGTCCGCTGGAGTCAGGCGGCGCACGTTCACGACGGCGCTCCCTGCGGGGCCGGCTCGTCGTGGACCCGCACCGACCAGATCGTCCCGCCCAGCATGAGGCCGATGGCCAGCAACTCCAACACGCGCGGCATGCGGTGCTGGTAGATGAAACCGTACAGGAAGGCGAACATGGTCTCGGACAGGATCAGGGTGCCGCACAGGGTGACCGGCACCCGGCGGCTGGCCACGTTCCACAAGTGGTTGCCGATGACGGAGGCGCCCAGCGCCAGCAGGAGGTTAATGAGGACGAAGCGGCTCCAGTCGCGGCCGCTGGCCACGGCGCCCGCGCCCAGCACATCGGCATGGAAGATGGCCAGCGCCACGGCACCGATCAGGAGCGCCAGCACGCCGCTCGACAGGCCGTAGAGCATGGACCATTCGGCCCCGCTCACGTGGTGGTTCTGCTTGAGAAAACGCGCGTTGTCGAGGGCGTAGTAGGTCCAGCAGGCGAGCGCTCCGCTGGCGCAGGCGACGCCGAGCAGGCGCGCGCCGATGCTGCCCTGCCCTGCCCCGGCGGCGCCGAACACGTCCGCGTTCATGCACAGCACGGCCGCGCCGATCATCAGGAGCGGCATGGCCAGGTCCTTCAGGCGCGCGGCGCCGTGGTCATTGCGGCCCAACAGGGTCACGGAAACGGGCAGCATACCGACGATGAGCGAGGTGGCGGAAACGCCGGCCAGCTTCACGCCCAGCGACAGGAAGACGTAGTACACGAGGTTGCCCGCCAGCGCCTGGCGCAACATGGCGAAGTAATCGGCCGCGTCGAGCCTGCGCAGCAGGTGCCCGAGCTTGGGCGCGACCATGCCGAGGGCGATCGCGCCGTAGGCGACATAGCGGCCGACGGCCAGTTCCAGCGGCGAGAAGGCGGAAAGCAGCTCGGGAACGATGAACACCATGCCCCACAGGGCACCCGCCGCCAAGCCGCACATCACGCCAGTCCACATCATCTTTCTCCAGTCGAACCGGTTGATGTTACCACCAAAGAAAAACCGGAGTCAGACCCCGTGCCATGTTTCTTGGGGTCTGACCCCGGTGTAGGGGTCTAGCGCCAGCAGCGGCTGGAACTGCAGCTTTTGGTCTTGCTCCTGCTGCTGATCCGGCTGCTGGTGTTTACTTTGGGACGGTGACGCTCTGGCTGCCGATGACGAAGGTGCGCGAAGTGGTGGTTTCGGTCATCGTCACGGCCGGGTGCTTGCAACCTACGTCCACCAGCATCAGGAATTCGCCGCTGGTCGCCGCGGGCAGCACGTAGGCGCCGTGGGCCTCATAAGTGCCGGCCTTGGGCGCGGGGCCGGTGCGGGTCTGGTAGGTGGTCGTCGCGGCGTTGATCAGCGGGGCCACGCACACCGAGCGGTCGACGTTGGTGATCGCGACCGAGCCGTCCGACATCAGGTTGATCGGCGCGGCGGCATGCAGGTTCCACTCCCATGCGTGGGCGGTCGGGGCGGCCAGCTTGTCCTGGACCACGATGGCGTCCTGGGTGCGCAGGTACCACAGCTTGCGCACGGCGGTGCTGAGCGTGCCGGCGTAAGCGGCAGTGGCGTCGCCTTCGGCGTAGTCCATCGTGGACGTGGTCGAGAAGCCGTTGATCTTGCCGGTGCGGGTCAGGTTGATGGTGTTACCGTCCACCGGCTCGCCGACCCCGCCGTCGTAGGTGATGGCGTTGTGGGCCTTCGTGGTGCGGTACCAGTCGTTCCACAGCGGCGAACCGTAGTAGTCCATGTAGCCCGCTTCGATCAGCAGCGGACGGGTGCCGCTGTTGACGATGAAGCTGTTCTGGTCGCCGTGGCTGTGGTTGTACGAGCCGTAGGGGCTGGCCTTGAAGTAGACCGAGGTGCGGTTCACATCCGAAATGTTGCTGTGCATGGCGACCCAGCCGATGCTCGGGTACAGGGCGGCGTTGGGCGGGGCCACGACGGTGGTCGCCTGCGTGTACGGCAGCGGATACGGGGCCTGCAGGAAGGACAGCGTGTCCTCGTCGCCGCTGATGTTGCGGGCGTACCAGGCCGCTTCGGGGGTCGAAAAGCGCGAGGCGTAGGCCTTCATGTAGCGGAAGTCGGGCTTGGTCTCGTTCTCGTCGCCGAACAGGTGACGGGTCGAGCCGGGCGGCACGAAGTGGGCGAAGAACTGCATGAAGCCGTTCGACCAGGGCTTGGTGAAGAGGTTCACGCCGAGCGCGTTGGTCATCGGCTGCCAGATCTGGATCGCGTAGTCGATGGTGTACTGGCCGTAGGCGGTGCCATTGGCGTAGCCGCCTTCCGGGCCGCTCCAGGCGTAGATGCAGTTGATGTAGGCGCGGGTGGCGAAGTCGAACCAGGTGCTGGCGTTCGGGATGTCGCCCAGGGACAGGGTCGCGATCAGGGACAGGAAGCCGAGGTTGGTGCCGCCGTGCGAATCGAATGGGTACTGGTCCAGGCGCAGGTTGTTGCCGGACAGGTCGTTGTACATGTCGGCGGCGCGCACGTCGATCACGGCCAGCCAGGTGGCGCGGGTGGCGGCGTCGATTTCCTTGTACAGCATGTCGACCGCCTTGATCAGGGACAGGCAGATCACGCGCGTGCCCTGGTCCTGGTTGGCGTAGCTGGTGGGACCGGTCGGCGAGAGGCCGGCCAGCTCGGCGCCGCGGCGCAGGGCTTCGTCCAGGTAGCGCTGGTCGAGGGTCAGGCGGTACAGGAGCGCGGCCGCTTCGACCTGACGTCCGGTCTTGTTGATCTTGGTGCGGATGTCGGCGTTCTGGGCGGCCAGGGCGGCGCTGGTGGCCGTCGCCGAGGTCAGCGGCCACAGGCTGTCGCTGATGGCGGCCATGTTGCCGATGTTCCAGTCCACTTCGCTTTGCAGAGTCTTCAGGAAGCGCGCGCGCTCGGTCGACATGTCGGCCGACCAGCCGGAGGCAGGGGTGAAATTGGCCGGCAGCTCGCGCGGACGGGCGTGGCTCAGCACGGCGTTGCGCAGG
>DASRUW010000086.1:0-7604 GCA_035655255.1 Telluria sp.
AGGGTCAGGTCGCCCATTGCACCATGAGTTCGCTTCGGAAGCGAACTCATGGTGCAATGGGCGACCTGACCCTCAATAAAAAAGAGGCGCGCCTTGCGACGCGCCTCAAAACGAGACCCCCAACGGGAAAGAATCAGAACTTCAGGTCCACCGTGGCCAGGATGCGGCGCGGGTCGCCGTAGAAGGCGGTGATGGTGTTGAAGAAGCCGCCGAACGCGTAGCCAGCCACCTTGTAGCGCTTGTCGGTGATGTTCTTGGCGTGCAGGCCAACCTGCAGTTTGCGGTCGCTGCTGGTCCAGATCAGGCTTGCGTCCCACAGCGCGTAGCCGCCCTGGGCCAGCGCCAGGTTTTGCGGCACCAGCGCGTCGAGCGAGGCGACCCCGGCGGGGCGCACGATTTCGGCCTGGTACACCTTGCTCTTGTAGGCGAGCGAGTTGTACAGGCTCAGCGTGCCGCTGCGCCCCATGATCGGCGAGGCCCAGTCGTAGGTGGCGGACAGGTTGGCCGAGTGCTTCGGCGTGTTCTGGAATTCGGCCGAACCGGCCACGTTCACCAGGTTGGCGCCGCTCGCCACCATCCATTCCTTGTATTTCGCGTCGATATAGCCGTACATGCCGGTCACGGTCAGCGCGTCGGTCGGACGGACGATCGCTTCCAGCTCCAGGCCCTTGATCTTGGCCTTGCCGGCGTTGGTCAGGGTGCCCGCGAAGCCGCTCACCTGGCCGGCCGCGTTGAAGGTGGGGATCGAGCCCGGGATCTGCACGTTCTTGTAGTCGGTGTAGAAGACCGCGGCGTTGGTCTGCAGGCGCCCGCCGTTCATGTTGGACTTGAGGCCCAGTTCGAACGCGCTGACTTCCTCAGGCTTGACGCCCTGGCGCTTGACCAGGGATGCGGCGCTGGTCGGGCCTCCGGACCCGGCCAGGTCCATGCGCGGGTCGAACATGCCGCCCTTGAAGCCCTGCGAGTAGGTGCCATACAGGTTGTGCTCCGGTGCGAACTTCCAGCCAAAGCCGACCTTCGGCGTGAACTTGGTGTCGTCGCGGTGCAGGTCGTTCTTGCCCAGGTCCGTATTGGCCGGCAGCCCTTTGGCGGACGGGTTGCCCAGGCTTGGCGAGCCGGTCAAGCCCAGGAAGGTGCCCTTGAAGATGCGCGCCTTGCGGTCGTCGTCGGTGTAGCGGCCGCCGATGTTGACGTTGAAGGTGTCGGTGACGCTGTAGCTCAGGTCCGCGAAGGCCGCCCAGGTGCGGGTGTCGATGTCGTCCAGCGTGTACAGCGACAGGCCACCGAGCGCGTTGTACAGCACGTCGAATTCGTTGAAGGCGTTGGCCTTCATGAAGAACACGCCGGCCACGCCTTGCAGCTTCGCGCCGGTATAGGTGAACTGGAATTCCTGGCTCTTCTGGTCGTCCTTGTAGATGGCGGGCGCTTCGAACAGCGGGGTCGGCATCGAATCGAAGTCGATCGGCGCGTAGGACTTGGACTTGCGGTGCGCGGTGATCGACTTGAACGACAGTTCCGGATTGATCGAATACTCGGCCAGCAGCGTCTGGCCTTCGGTGATGACCTGGTTCTCGTGACCGAGCACGGTGTACAGGTTGGAGCGCGTGTCGTAGAAGTTCGACAGCGGCGGCTCGCTGCCCGGGGCCGGGCCGTTGGTCAGGCGGTAGCCTTGCTTGGGCAGCGAGTCGTCCTTGGTGCGGTCGGCCGCGAAGCGGATGAACAGGTCGCTGGTCGGCGTGAACTCCGCGCTGAAGCGGGCGGCGCCGACGTCCTTGTTGTAGTTGTCGCGGCCATTGATGACGTTCTTGCCGTAGCCGTCGCGGTTGAACATGGCGACCGAACCACCGACGCGCAGCATGTCGTTGATCGGCGTGCTGGCCTTCACGACCACGTCGCGCTCGTTGTAGTTGCCGATCGTGCCCTTGATGCCGAAGGTCGGCTTGTTGGACAGCTTGCGGGTCACGTACTTGACGGCGCCGCCGATGGTGTTGCGGCCGTACAGGGTGCCCTGCGGGCCGCGCAGCACTTCGATGCGTTCCAGGTCGTAGATGTCGGTCAGGGCGCCTTGCGGGCGGGCCAGGTAGACGTCGTCCAGGTAGATGCCGACGCCTTGCTCGTAGCCGGCCACGGGGTCCTGCTGGCCGATGCCGCGGATGAAGGCGGTGAGGGTAGTGTTGGTTGCGCGCGACGCTTTGAGGGTCGTGTTGGGCACCAGGTCGGTGAGCTTGGTGATGTCGGAGACGGCCGTCTTTTCCAGATCGGCGCCGCCGATGGCGCTGACTGCGCCCGGCACGTCCTGAATCAGCTCGGCGCGGCGGCGGGCCGTCACGACCACCTTGCTCATGTCGTTGGCGGTGGCGGTGTCGCCCGTGGCCGGGGCGTTCTGCGCCAGCGCCGGGTCCATCGATACGGCCGGCAGTGCGATCATCACGGCGGCGGAACGACGCAGCAGGGCCTTCTGTTTCTTCGTCAGACGCATTCAAGTCTCCTCTAGGTATGGGTGTTCTGGAGCCGGACGGCACGCAATGCCACGCAGTGTGCCGAAATTGCACCTTGAGTTAAAGACAGAGGCTTGCACTGTCTTTGTGCAAATTTGCACAGACTTGGTCGTTCGATGGGCGCAAATCCCAGTTCGGTGCAGTGTGCTAGATGGCTGTCATCCCCGCGGAGGCGGGGATCCATGGCGGCTTGCGCTTGGCGACCATCGATTCCCGCCTCCACGGGAATGACGGATCAGCCGGCGCCGAGGTAGGCGAACTTGAAGACGAAGACGGCGGCGATGACCCAGACGATGGGCTTGACCGTGCGCGCCTGCCCGGTCATGAGCTTGAGCAGGGCGTAGGCGACGAAGCCGAAAGCCACGCCCTGGGCGATGGAGTAGGTGAAGGGCATGATCAGCGCGCACAGCACCGCCGGGATGCTCTCGGTGCTGTCGCCCCAGGCGATGTCGCCCACGTCGCGCAGCATCAGGCAAGCCACGAACAGCAGGGCGGGCGCGGTGGCGTAGGCCGGCACGGCGCCCGCCAGCGGGGCGAAGAACAGGCAGGCCAGGAAGAGCAAGGCGATGGCGACGGCGGTCAGGCCGGTGCGTCCGCCCGCCTGCACGCCGGCCGCGCTTTCGATGTAGGCCGTGGTGCTGGACGTGCCGAGCAGGGAGCCGGCCACGATGGCGGTGCTGTCGGCCAGCAGGGCCTTGTTCAGGCGGTCCATCTTGCCGCCCACGAGCAGGCCGGCGCGATGGGCCACGCCCATCAGGGTGCCGGTGGCGTCGAACAGTTCGACCAGGAAGAACACCAGCACCACATTGAGGATGCCGATGGAAAGGGCGCCCGGGATATCGAGCTGGAACAGGGTCGGTGCGATCGACGGCGGCAGGGACACGATGCCGTGGAACTGCTGGCCGCCAAACACGAAGCCGAGCGCCGTCACGGCCAGGATACCGATCAGGATGGCGCCGCGCACGGCCAGCCGGTCCAGCGTCACGATCAGGAGGAAGCCGAAGGCCGCCAGCAGCGGGGGCGCCTGGTGCAGGTCGCCGATGCCGACGAAGGTCGCCGGATTGGCCACTACGATCCCCGCGCTCTTCAGGGAAATGAGGGCCAGGAACAGGCCGATGCCGACCGTGATCCCGATCCGCAGCGAGGGCGGGATGCCGTTCACGATCGCTTCGCGCAGCCGGAACACGCTGACCAGGATGAACAGGCAGCCCGAGATGAACACCGCGCCCAGCGCCGCCTGCCACGGGATGTGCATGCCCAGCACCACGACATAGGCGAAGTAGGCGTTCAGCCCCATGCCGGGCGCCATGCCGATCGGGTAGTTGGCGTACAGGCCCATGATCAGGGCGCCGATCGCCGCCGCCAGGCAGGTCGCCACGAACACCGCGTCCTTCGGCATGCCCGCGTCGCCGAGGATGGACGGGTTGACGAAGACGATGTACGCCATGGTCAGGAAGGTCGTCAGCCCGGCCAGCAGCTCGATGCGGACCGTGGTGCCGTTCTCCTGGAGCTTGAAGAGGCGTTCGAGCATGGCGTTTCCCTCGTGGCAAGAAAATAGCGCGATTATGCCTTACGTTCGGTACGGTGTGCGCTCGGTCAGCTCATCGAGGTAGTCGTCCACGCCCCCGGTCTCGCGTTCGAGGAAGCGTTCGACCGCGTCGGCGAACGACGGGTGGGCCAGCCAGTGCGCGGACCAGGTGCGGGTCGGCAGGAAGCCGCGCGCCATCTTGTGTTCGCCCTGGGCGCCGCCTTCGAACGTGGCGATGCCCTGCTCGATGCAGAATTCGAGCGGCTGATAGTAGGCCGTCTCGAAGTGCAGGCAGGGCAGGTGTTCGGTCGCGCCCCAGTAGCGGCCGAATAGGGTATCGGCGGTGTGGATGACGAGGGAAGCGGCGATGGGCTGGCCCGCCCGTTCGGCCAGCACCAGCAGGATGTTGTCCGCCATCGAAGCGCCGATGCGGAGAAAGAAGTCCAGGTTCAGGTAGGGCTGCGACAGATGCTCGGCGTAAGTGTGGCGGTAGCAGCGGTGGAAGAAGCGCCAGTGCTCCTCCGTCAGTTCCGGCCCGCGCAGGCGGCGCAGGGTGACGCCCGCGTCGATCACCTTGCGCCGCTCGGCACGGATGTTCTTGGCTTTCTTGCGGTCGAGCGTGGCGAGGAAATCGTCGAAGCTGGCGAAGCCGCGGTTCAGCCAATGGAACTGGACGCCGTGGCGCAGCATGAAGCCGGCCGCGTTCAACAGGCGCGCCTCGTCCTCCGGCGGGTAGAGAATATGGGTGGAGGACAGGCCGGCCCGCTCCTGTTCCCGGCGCAGGGCTGTGATCAGCGCCGCGCGCGCCGTTTCGTCGACGGCCAGCAGTCGCGGCCCGGCTACCGGCGTAAAAGGGATGGCCGACAGCAGCTTGGGGTAGTAGTCCAGTCCATGGCGCTGGTAGGCGTCGGCCCAGGCCCAGTCGAATACATACTCGCCGTAGGAGTGGGCCTTGACGTAGAGCGGCATGGCCGCGGCCAGCGCGTCGTCCCGATAAATGCAGAGGAAATGCGGCTGCCATCCGGTATCGGCGCAGGCCGCGCCGGATTCGTGCAGGGCGTGCAGGAAGGCGTAGGACAGGAAGGGGTTGGGCTTGACCTGGGCGGCCACCAGCGCATCCCATGCCGGCTGGCCGACCTGTGCCAGAGAAGAAACGATATGCGTGCGATAATTCATCATTGTCCCGTGCCGAGGCGCGGACCATTTTACGCAAAAAACCGATGAGCGATTTTTTCAACCTGTACTCGCACGGGTTCGCCCGGGTCGCGGTCGGCATTCCGGAGTGCCGGGTGGCCGATCCCGCCTTCAATGCGGAACGCACCATCGCGCTGGCGCAGGCCGCGGCGGAGCAGGGCGCGGCTTTGGTCGCGTTCCCGGAGCTGGGCCTGTCGTCCTACAGCTGCGGCGACTTGTTCCACCAGCGCGCGCTGCTGGACGGTTGCCTGTCCGCGCTGGCCGAGGTGGTGGCCGCGTCGACCCGCATCGGCGCGGCGTTGATCGTCGGCCTGCCGCTGCGGGTAGACCAGCGCCTGTTCAACTGCGCGGTCGTGGTGGCCGGCGGCCGGATCCGCGGCGTGGTCCCCAAGAGCTACCTGCCCAATTACGGCGAATTCTACGAAGCGCGCCAGTTCAATGCGGCCGATGCGGCGCTGAGTTCGTCGGTGGAGCTGCTGGGACAGGAGGCGCCGTTCGGTACGGCGCTGCTGTTCGACGTGGCCAACGTGGCCGACCTGCGCTTCCATGTCGAGATCTGCGAAGACGTATGGGTGCCGGTGCCGCCGTCGTCCTACGGCGCCATGGCCGGGGCCACGGTGCTGGTGAACCTGTCGGCCTCGAACGCCCTGGTGGGCAAGGCGTCCTACCGCAACCAGCTGGTCAGCCAGCAGTCCGCGCGCTGCCTCGCCGCCTACATGTACACCTCGGCCGGTTTCGGGGAATCGACCACCGACATGGCGTGGGACGGACAGGCCATCATCTATGAAAACGGGGAGCTGCTGGCGGAAGCGCCGCGCTTCATCGACCAGTCGCACCTGATCGTGGCGGACGTGGACCTGGAGCGCCTGGCGCGCGAGCGCATGCGCATGACCACTTACGGACAGTGCGTGCGCCACCATGCGGAGGCGATCGGCAAGTTCGTCACCGTGTCGTTCGACGTGCAGGTGCCGACGGAATCGCGCCTGCCGCTCACGCGCACCATTGCGCGCTTCCCCTACGTGCCGTCCAGCGTGGCCCTGCGCGACGAGCGCTGCACGGAGGTCTATAACATCCAGGTGCAGGGGCTCGAACAGCGCCTGCGTTCGTCGGGCCTGAAGAAGGTCGTGATCGGCGTCTCCGGCGGGCTCGATTCCACCCACGCGCTGCTGGTATGCGCCAAGGTGATGGACCGCCTCGGCCTGCCGCGCACGAACATCCTCGCGTACACCATGCCGGGCTTTGCCACCAGCACCCGCACGCTGGAGCAGGCGCACAAACTGATGGAAGTGGTGGGCTGCACGGCGCAGGTCATCGACATTCGCCCGAGCTGCATGCAGATGCTGTCCGACCTGGGGCATCCGTTCGCGCGCGGCGAGAAGGTGTACGACATCACCTTCGAGAACGTGCAGGCGGGCGAGCGCACCTCGCACCTGTTCCGCCTGGCGAACCATCAGGCGGCGATGGTGATCGGCACCGGCGACCTGTCCGAGCTGGCGCTGGGCTGGTGCACCTACGGCGTGGGCGACCACATGTCGCACTACAACGTCAACGCCAGCGTGCCGAAGACGCTGATCTCGCACCTGGTGCGCTGGGTGGCGGAGACGGAGCAGATCGGCGCCATCGGCTCGGACGTGCTGCATGCGGTGCTCGACACCCACATCAGCCCTGAGCTGGTCCCTGGCGATGCAAATCACAAGCCGGAGCAGAAGACCGAAGAGGTGATCGGCCCCTACGAGCTGCAAGACTTCAACCTGCACCACATCCTGCGCAACGGCTTCGCGCCGTCCAAGGTGGCCTTCCTCGCCTACAGCGCCTGGCACGACAAGAAGCTGGGCGCGTGGCCGCATGCGCCGAACGTGGACCGCAACGAATACACGCTGGCCGAGATCAAGCGGGTGCTGCGCATCTTCGTGTCCCGCTTCTTCAAGGGCAGCCAGTTCAAACGCTCGTGCGTGCCGGACGGCCCCAAGGTGGGCACCGGCGGCTCGCTGTCGCCGCGCGGCGACTGGCGCGCGCCGAGCGATTCCGAAAGCGCGGTCTGGCTGCGCGACCTGGACCGCATTCCCGATCAAGGAGACAAGCAATGAAGCAAATTACCTGCGTGATCAAGCCGTTCAAGCTGGATGAAGTGCGCGAGGCGCTGGCCGACGTGAACGTCACCGGCCTGACCGTGACGGAAGTGAAGGGCTTCGGCCGGCAGAAGGGCCACACGGAGCTGTACCGCGGCGCCGAGTACGTGGTCGACTTCCTCCCCAAGATCAAGATCGAGGTGGTGGTGGACGACGCCATGACGGAGCAGGTGGTGGACGCCATCATCAAATCGGCCCGCACCGGCAAGATCGGCGACGGCAAGATCTTTGTGCAGAACGTGGAACAGGTGATCC
>DASRUW010000087.1:0-4008 GCA_035655255.1 Telluria sp.
TACATGCACGGCACCGGCCACTGGCTGGGCATGGACGTGCACGACGTCGGCCACTACCGCGACCTCGACGCCGAGGGCAAGCCTTCGCGCCTGCTGCAGCCGGGCATGGCGCTGACGGTGGAGCCCGGGATCTACGTGCGCCCCGGCGAAGGCGTGCCGGAAGCGTTCTGGCACATCGGCATCCGCATCGAGGACGACGTGGTAATCACGCCGCAGGGATGCGACATCCTGTCCGGCGCCGCGCCCAAGCAGGTGGCGGACATCGAACATCTCATGCGCCAGCGATGACCACGGCCACCGATTACGACGTCGCGATCTGCGGAGCGGGCCCGGTCGGCATGGCCCTGGCCGTGCTGCTGGCGCGGCGCGGCATGCCCGCCGCGCGGATCGCCCTGATCGACGCCAAGACGGTGGCGCAGGCCGCGCACGATCCACGCTCGATCGCGGTGTCCTGGGGCAGCCGGCTGCTGCTGGAGGAAGCGGGCGCCTGGCCGGTGCCGGCCACCGCGATCCACGACATCCACGTCTCGCGGCGCGGCCACTTCGGCCGCAGCATGCTGGACCGCGCCGAGCACGGGGTCGAGGCGCTCGGCTATGTCGCCCGCTATGGCGACCTGGTGACGGCCCTGGCCGGCGCCGCCGAACGCGCCGGCATCGCTGCCCTGCGGCCCGCGCGCGTGGCGCGCGCCGTCGAACAGACCGATGCCGTCGTGCTGACGCTGGAGGACGGCCGCAGCCTGACCGCGAGCCTCGCGATCCAGGCCGAAGGCGGCGTGTTCGGCGAACAGGAAGGCCGCGCCGTGCAGCGCGACTACGGCCAGAGCGCCGTGATCGCCCGCGTGGCCGCCAGCGCGCCGATCGCGCACCGCGCCTTCGAGCGGTTCACCGAGGACGGCCCGCTCGCCCTGCTGCCGCAGGACGGCCCGGATGGCCTGCAGTACGCGCTCGTGTGGTGCCTGCCGCCCGCGCGCGCGGAGCAGGTGCGCCAGCTGGACGACCAGGCCTTCCTGGACGCATTGGGCGCGGCATTCGGCACGCGCCTGGGCCGCTTCGTGCGAACCTCGCCGCGCGTGGCCTTCCCGCTCGGGCTGAACGCGCAGCCCGGCGCCAGCGCGCGCATGGCCGCCATCGGCAACGCGGCGCAGACCCTGCACCCGGTGGCGGGCCAGGGCCTCAACCTCGGGCTGCGCGACGCCGCCGTGCTGGCGCGTGCGCTGTCCCGCGGCGCCACGCCCGAACAGCTGCAACGCTTCGGCGCCGAGCGCCAGGCCGACCGCGGCACGGTGGTCGGCGTCACCGACACGCTGGCCCGCATCTTCGCCCAGCGCGGCCCCTTCCAGGCGCTGCTCGGCCTCTCGCTCGGCGCCCTGGATACGATCCGCCCCGCGCGCATGCTGCTGGCCGAACTGATGATGTTCGGCCGCCGCTAAACGTCGAGGGAACGTCGAGGGTCAGGTCGCCCATTGCACCATTTCCCCTGCAAGGAAAAATGGTGCAATGGGCGACCTGCCCCTCCTAACGACTACTAGCGGCGGATGGTGTCGAGGCCGCGGTCCAGTGCCAGCGCGGTGCGCACGGCCACCAGCGCCGCCTGCTCCAGAAAATCGGGATCGATGTGTTCAAAGATATCGCCCGTGCCGTGATAGTCGGCGTGCTGTTCGACGCTGAGCGAGAGATACGGCAGGCCTTCGTCGTGGAACACGCCGGCGTCCGAACGCAAGGTCCAGTCGTCCTCGCCGGTGTCCGGCCAGTCGTGGCCAGCCAGCACCTTGATCGACGCTCCGGCCGCGCCCTCCTCCACGAAGCGCTTGAGCGCGCGCCGGCGCCAGGTTCCGACGGCATACAACTCGCGCTCCGCGCTGCGGCCGATCATGTCCAGGTTGAGATCGATCCCGATGCGCTCGCGCGGCACCGGGAGATGCTCGAAGAATTCCATCGCGCCCTTGAGGCCGGCCTCCTCCGCATCGAACAGGACGATCCACACCGTGTGCGCGGGCGGATGCGCGCGCAGCCAGGCGGCGACCTGCAGCACTCCGGCCACCCCGGAAGCGTTGTCGTCGGCGCCCGGGTACAGCTTGCCGTGCCAGATGCCGAGATGGTCGTAGTGGGCGGAGACGACGAGCACGCGCTCGCTGGCGCCGGTGCCGGGAATGAAGCCGATCAGGTTGGCGGCCTGCAGCCGCGGGCCGAGCCGGAAGCGCTGGCGGTAATCGGCGCCGAATGGGACCACGCCCGCTTCACGCAGGCGTGCGACGAGATAGTCCTGAGCGCGCAGACTGCCGGCAGAACCGGCGCGCCGGCCTTCGAACGCCGGCGCGGCCAGGGTCCGCACGTCCGCCAGCAGCTGCGCGCGGTCCACCGTCTGCGCCGCGGCCAGCCCGGCGGCGCCAAGCAGCAGGGCGCACAGCAGCTTGCGCATGCCAGCCGCCCCGCTCCGTCCTATTCGACCGCCTTGACCATGTCTTCGAGGACCTTCTTCGCGTCCCCGAACACCATCATCGTGTTCGGCTGGTAGAACAGCTCGTTGTCCAGGCCCGCGTAGCCGGAGGCCATGGAACGCTTGTTCACGATGATGGACTTGGCCTTGTACGCCTCCAGGATCGGCATGCCGGCGATGGGCGACTTCGGATCCTTCGCGGCCGGGTTCACCACGTCGTTCGCCCCCAGGATCAGGGCCACGTCGACCTGGCCGAACTCGCCGTTGATGTCTTCCATCTCGAACACCTGGTCGTACGGCACCTCGGCTTCAGCCAGCAGCACGTTCATGTGGCCCGGCATGCGGCCCGCCACCGGGTGGATCGCATAGCGCACGTTCACGCCATGCGCGGTGAGCTTCTCGACCAGTTCCTTGAGCGCGTGCTGGGCGCGCGCCACGGCCAGGCCATAGCCCGGCACGATGATCACGGATTCGGCGTTCGACAGCATGAACGAGGCGTCGTCGGCCGAACCGGATTTGACCGGACGCTGCTCGGTCTTCTCCTCGCCGCCGGCCGCGGCCTCGCCGCCGAAGCCGCCCAGGATCACGTTGAAGAAGGAGCGGTTCATCGCCTTGCACATGATGTACGAAAGGATCGCGCCGGAGGAACCGACCAGCGAACCGGCGATGATCAGCATCGAATTATTCAGCGAGAAGCCGATGCCGGCCGCCGCCCAGCCCGAGTACGAGTTCAGCATCGACACCACCACCGGCATGTCCGCGCCGCCGATCGGGATGATGATCAGGACGCCCAGCACGAAGGCCAGCACGGTCATGATCATGAACGGCGTCCATGCGGGCGCGTTGCCGTCGGCGAAGCAGAACACGAGGCCGAGCGCGATGATGGCGACGGCGATGGCCAGGTTCAGCATGTGCTGGCCCGCGAACACCACCGGCGCGCTCTTGAACACGCGCAGCTTGTACTTGGCCGAGAGCTTGCCGAAGGCGATCACGGAACCCGAGAAGGTCACGGCGCCGACGAAGGTGCCGATGAACAGTTCGAGGCGGTTACCGAAGGGCAGCGGCGTGTCCCTGGTCGCGATCTGGAAGGCCCACGGCTCGGACACGGCGGCCACCGCGATGCACACCGCGGCCAGGCCGATCAGCGAGTGCATGGCCGCGACCAGTTCCGGCATCTTGGTCATCTCGACCCGCTTGGCGAGCGTGGCGCCGATGCCGCCGCCCACCACCACGCCCACCAGCACGAGGCCGTAACCGAACGGGCCGGTGGCCATCTGCGCCTTGAGCTTCATGATCAGCGCGATGGTGGTGACGGCGGCGATGGCCATGCCGACCATGCCGAAGGTGTTGCCCTGGCGCGCCGTGGACGGCGAGGACAGGCCCTTGAGCGCCTGGATGAAGAAGACCGACGCAACCAGATACAGCAGGGTGACCAGGTTCATGCTGATGAAATTCATGCCTGCTCTCCCGACTTGGCCTTGGGTTCCTTCTTCTTGAACATCTCCAGCATGCGCTGGGTGACGAGGAATCCGCCGAACACGTTGACCGCGGCCAGCGCGACGGCCACGGTG